>JBJHDE010000013.1:0-20919 GCA_050486385.1 Planctomycetales bacterium
CGCGACAGTGGCCGGACGGTGGGACTGCGCGCCGACATGGACGCATTGCCGATGCGCGAGGATAGTGATCTGAGCTATCGATCCATCCATCCCGAACTCATGCATGCCTGCGGCCTTGACGGCCATACCGGTCCCCGGGCCACTGCATTTGTCCTTCTGGGCGCCTGTTGCTGGCTTCGAGGCGTCGCAGTCGCGCACCGCCCCCTGGCGCCCCGGTCGGTGGCGCTGGGCTGGTAGTCGGCGGTCGGGAACGGCCGGAACCCATCGGCCTGGTCGCGGCTGGCGAAGACGACGTCGTCTTCGGGGCGATGTTCGATGTGAAAGCCTTCCCGCCGGAAGAGGGCGATCATTCGCATGTTGTCGGGCGTGGTCTCGCCCACGACCCGCGTGAGGCCCCATTTCGCGGCGATTTCCACGCAGTACTCGGTGATGGCTCGGCCGACGCCGTGGCCTTGCCAGGGATCGGTCACCAGGATGGCGAACACGGCCTGCTGGTGGTCGGAATCGCTCACCAAGCGGCCCACGCCGAGAATGGGCGACTCGTCGCCCTCCAGCTCGGCCACGATGGCCATCTCGCGACTGTAATCGATAAAGCAGTGGCGACTGGCCATGGCGTGGGTGGTCTGATCAAACAGGTAACGGAACCGGTAGCGGATGGACTCCTCGGACGAGGCGGCCAGCATCTCGTGCCATTGGGGTTCGTCCTCGGGGCGAATCGGCCGCAGGGTCACGGTTTGTCCGCCCTCGATCGCCACGCCCGACCGCACGTAGTGCTCGGGGTAGGGCTCGATCGCCAGGTGAGAATAGGGCACCGGCGGATGGTCGACACGCTGGCGATCGAGAATGACCCGTGCATCCAGGGCCGTGGCTCCCTCGGAACTGACCAGCAGCGGATTGATGTCAAGCTCTCGAATCTCGGGGAAGTCGGCCACCAGGTACGAGACCCGCATCATCACCGAGATCAGGCTGTCCAGGTCCACCGCGGACCGACCTCGGTAGCCTGTCAACAGCGGCCAGCTCTTTAGCGAACGCAGCATCCGCACGGCCAGCCGTTCGTTGAGCGGCGGCAATTCCAGGGCCCGATCCTGAAACACCTCGGCCGCCGTTCCGCCGGTGCCTACCAACAGCACGGGACCAAATACGGGATCCTGCATGGCACCGACAATCAATTCAAACGCGCGGGCAGTGGCCACCATCGGCTGAACGGTCACGCCCAGGATGTTGGCCTCGGGACGCTGCTCGGCCGCGCGGCGGGTCATGGAATCGAACGCCTCGCGGACTTCGTCGGCCCCGCTGAGGTTCAACACCACGCCGCCGACATCGGTCTTGTGGGTGATCTCGGGCGACAGGATCTTGAGCACCACGGGATAGCCCAGCGATTCGGCACGCTCGACGGCTTCGTCAGCCGAGTGGGCCGCCTGCGGCCGCGTGGTGGCGATGCCGTAGGCTTCCAGCAAGGCTTTGGAGTCGCCTTCCGAGAGCGTCTCGCCGGCGTCGGCGAAGCGCTGGCGAAAGTCTTCGACGATCCGCGGGCGATCCAGCTTGCCGCCCAAGGGAACTGCGCGGGGCGTTTCGTACAGCGTTTCTAAATTGCGGGCGTAGCGGGCCAGGTCCATGAACGCCCGCACGGCTTCTTCCGGCGTGCGGTAGGTGGGCAAGCCGGCATGGTTGAGGATGCGGACCCCAGCATCGACGCTGCCGGCGCCCATCCAGGCGGTGAGCACGGGTTTGCGGGGAGCCGCCCGAGCGGCCTCGACAATGGCCTTGGCGGTGCCGGCCGCATCGGTCATGGCTTGGGGTGTGAGAATCACCAGGGCCGCATGAACACTCGCATCGGCCAACACGACCTCCAACGCCGGGGCATAGCGCTCCGGCGGAGCGTCGCCGAGCACATCGACGGGATTATTGTGCGACCAGAACGGGGGCAGCACCTCGTTGAGTCGTTGGAGGGTCGCGTCGGACAATTCGGTCAGTCGGCCATCGGCGGCCAGCAAGGCATCGCTGGCCATCACGCCCGGGCCGCCGGCATTGGTGACAATCGCCAGTCCGTCGCCCAGCGGGCGTGGCTGCCGTGCCAGCAGTTCGGCACAGTTGTACAAATCGCCCACGTTGTGAATGCGGACAATCCCCGCCCGACGGAAAGCGGCTTCGTAAACCGCATCGACCCCCGCCAGGGCCCCGGTGTGCGAGGCCGCGGCCTTGGCGCTTTCGGCAAAACGCCCGGCCTTGTAGGCCACGATGGGCTTTTCGCGAGCGAAGGCGCGAGCGGCGGAAAGAAAGTCGCGGGGGTCGAGCACGCTCTCGACGTAAAGAATGATGCTCTTGGTCTGCGGGTCTTCGCCGAAGTAGTCGATCAGATCGCCAAAGCCCACGTCGAGCATGTTGCCGATCGAAACAAAGTGCGAGAAGCCCAGCCCCTGGTCGATGGCCCAATCCAGCACCGCGGTGCAGAGGGCACCGCTTTGGGAAATCAAAGCCACGTTGCCCGGCCGGGGCATCCCGCCGGCGAAACTGGCGTTGAGGTTCAATCCCGGGACGATCACGCCCAGGCAATTGGGGCCAATCATCCGCAAATCGGGAAACTCGCGGCGGGCCTCGGCGACCTGGTCCTCCAGCTTGCGTCCCTCGTCGCCCATCTCGCGGTAGCCGGCAGTGGTGACGACCACGCCGCGGGTGCCCATGCGTCCCAGGGCGGTGATCAGCCCCGGCACGGTCTGGCCCGGTGTGCAGATGATGGCCAGGTCGGGCACCTGCGGCAGGTCTTCGACATTGCGATAGGCGGCGATGCCCTGCACGCTTTCGCGTTTGGGATTGACCGGGTAGACCACACCGCGGAATCCGCCGGTCACCAGGTTCCGCAGCACCGTGTAACCGACCTTGGTTGGGTCGTCACTGGCCCCGACCACCGCCACGCGCTGCGGACGGAAGATTTTATTCAGGTTGCGAGTCGTCATCGGTTGGGTTTCCGCTCTGGTCCTGGTGTCGTGGTGCGGCGGCTGGCGGGGGACCAGTCGCTTGGCGGAACAATCGTGAGCGGGGCAGACGGCAGCCGCCGAGGTTCACACCCCAAAGACGAGCAACTCGTGAGGCTCGAGGGTCTCCGGCGATTGATCGGGGCGGCGATTGGTCGGGCCGCCGAAGCGGGCCTCCGCCGTGCTGAGTCGCAGGGTGAGTCCCGCCGGCAGCCACTCGGATCTCCATGGCCGGGGCGTACCGGCCAGGTTGGCGATGACGCACAGCTCGGGGTGCTCGGCCCCGTAGACAAGCCGGATCACCGGCAAGGGATCGTCGGTGGGGCCAAGCTGCGTGCCGCGAATGGCGGTTCCGGCGCGTTGAATCTCGGGCCATTGATCGCGGGCGGCCAGCAGTTCGCGATACAAGGTTCGCAGGCCGGACCGCTCGGGGTGGTCTTGCCATTGCCAACTCAGTTGGCACCGCTGCATGGTCTCTTGCTGGGTCGGGTCGGGCGGTTCGACCGTCCATTTGAAGGCGTGCTTGGCAAACTCTTCGCGTCGCCCGCGGCGGACGGCCTCCTTGAGCTTGTCGTCCAGAAAGTCGCAGAAGAACAAGAACGGGCGATCTTCGCCGTACTCTTCGCCCATGAACAGCATCGGCGTGAAGGGCGAGACGAGCATCAGTCCCGCGGCCAAACGCTGGGCCGAGAACGGCAGCAACGCGCCGAACCGATCGCCCTGAGCCCGGTTGCCTACTTGATCGTGGTTTTGAATCGAGACGCACAATCGTTCTGGCGGCGTCCCGTGCAGCGGGCGGCCGTGCCGCCGGCCGCGATGAATGGAATACTTGCCGTCGTAGACGAAGCCCTTTTCAAAGCAATCGAGCAAGTCCCGCGGCGCGCCGAAATCGCGGTAATAGCCCTCGCGTTCGCCGGTCAACAGGGTATGCACGGCGTGGTGAAAGTCGTCGGCCCACATGCCACACAGTCCGTAGCCGCCGCGGTCGACCGGATCGGTGAGCCGCCGGTTGTTGAGGTTGCTCTCGGCGATGACATGAATGGCCCGCTGTGTGGCCTGGGCCACCCGTTGGACTTCGCGCTGAATCTCTTCCAGCACGTGATAGGCTTCCATGTCGTAAATCGCATGCACCGCGTCGAGCCGCAACCCATCGACGCGGTAGTCGCGGGCCCACATCACGGCGTTATCAATCACCAATCGCCGGACGGGGTCGCTGTCGGGGCCATCGAAATTGATCGCCGCTCCCCAAGGCGTGTCGTAGCGGCTTGTGAAGTAGTGCCCGAACACGCCCGCGTAGTTGCCCTCGGGGCCAAAGTGGTTGTAGACCACATCCAAAATCACGGCCAGGCCCTGCTGGTGGGCCGCGTCGACCAGCCGTTGAAAGCCCTGGGGACCACCGTAGGTGTTTTGCGGGGCAAAGGCATGGACGCCGTCGTAACCCCAATTCCACCGACCGGGGCACTGGGCAATCGGCATGATCTCCAGACCCGTGATGCCCAGCTCCTTGAGTTCGGGCAGCCGGGGGATGACGGCATCGAAGGTGCCTTCCGGGGTGAAGGTCCCGACGTGCAACTCGTAGAGTTTCAACTTGTCCAGCGGAACGCCGCGAAAGGCCGACTCGCTCCAGGCAAAGTCTTCGGGCCAGTAAACGGCCGCCGGGCGATGGACCCCGTCGGGTTGCCAGCGGCTGGCCGGATCGGGCAGCGGTTCGCCATCGTCCAACCGATAGCCGTAGCGAAAACCCGACTCAACGCCGTCCAGTGTGGCGGTGAAGTGCCCGTGGCTGGCCGACATCGGGTGTTCATCGCGAATCTGGTGCCCGGTGGGATCGAACTCGACCAGGCGGACATGATGAGCGTTGGGCGCCCAGACGCAAAACAGCGCGCTGTGGTGCCCCACGCGGAACACGCCCTGGGGTTCGGCATGCAGTCGGTCCAGCGGATTGGCCATAGCGGGTGTCGCCCGGTGGGTCACGTTGCGAGCATGGCACGCCCTCGAGCCATGCCGACAGCACGTGGGGAACGGCGTGTATCTTTCGTGATGGGGCCCGCCAGGTCAACGCGCCGCGGTGTCGTCGTCGGGCCAGGCAAATGCGACCAGGCCCAACGGCGGGACGGTGATCGCCAGCGACTGGGCATGCCCGTGGGCGGGCTGATCCACAGTCTGGGCGCCCCCGGCATTGCCGACGCCGCTGCCGCCGTAGAGGGTTGCGTCGCTGTTGAGGATTTCCTTCCAGGCCCCGGCCCGTGGGACACCGATGCGATAATCGGTGCGGGGCACCGGCGTGAAGTTGGCCACCACCGCGACCCAGCGGTCGGGATCGGAGCCCCGACGGAGGAAACTCACGACGCTTTGCTCGCCGTCGTGGGCTTCGATCCACTGCCAACCGGCGGAGTGGGTGTCCCACTCGTGCAAAGCGGCAAAACCACGGTAGGTGGTGTTCAGGTCGCGGACCCAGCGGTGGATGCCCTGGTGCTGCGGCACATCGAGCAAGGCCCAATCGAGCTGGCCGTCGTGATTCCACTCGGTCCATTGCCCCAACTCGCCGCCCATGAACAGCAGCTTCTTGCCGGGCGAGGTGAACATGTAACCGTACAGCAGCCGCAGATTGGCAAGTTTCTGCCAGGGATCGCCCGGCATCTTGTCCAGCAAACTCCGCTTGCCGTGGACGACCTCGTCGTGCGAGAGCGGCAGGCAGTAGTTTTCGCTGAAAGCGTACACACCGCGGAAGGTCAGTTCGTGATGATGGTACTTGCGGTGGATCGGCTCGTGGCTCAGGTAAGCCAGGGTGTCGTGCATCCAGCCCATGTCCCACTTGTAGCCAAAGCCCAGCCCGCCGACATAAGTGGGCCGCGAGACATTCGGCCAGGCGGTGCTTTCTTCGGCCACGGTCATCACGTCGGGCCAGGCCTCGTAGACATCGGTGTTGAACCGCTTGAGAAACTCGATGGCCTCGAGATTCTCGTTGCCGCCAAAGATATTGGGCACCCACTCGCCTTCTTTGCGGCTGTAGTCCAGATACAGCATGCTGGCGACGGCATCGACCCGCAGGGCGTCGATGTGGAAGGTCTTGAGCCAGTGCATGGCACTGCTTAACAGGAACGCCCGGACCTCGTTGCGTCCGTAGTTGAAGATCAGGCTGTTCCAGTCGGGATGGAAGCCTTGCCGGGGATCGGCATGTTCGTACAGGTGGGTGCCGTCGAAGTAGCTCAGGCCGTGCTCGTCGCTCGGAAAGTGCGAGGGCACCCAGTCCAGAATGACGCCCACGCCGGCCTGGTGCAGGGTATCGACCAGGGCCATGAAGTCTTGTGGCGTGCCGTGCCGCGCGGTGGGGGCGTAGTAGCCAGTGGTCTGATAGCCCCACGAACCGTAGAACGGATGCTCGGTGATGGGCATCAGCTCAACGTGCGTAAAGCCCAGGTCGCTGACGTACTCGGCCAGCGGTTCGGCCAGCTCGCGATAATTGAGAAACCGCCCGGGTTCGTCCTGGGGGCGTCGCCAACTGCCCAGATGCATTTCGTAGACCGACACCGGGGCGGTGGCCGCCTGACGCCCGCCGCGGCGGGCCATCCAGTCTTGGTCGTGCCAGGTGTAGCCGTCCAGGTTCCACACCACCGAGGCCGTGTGCGGTGGCTCCTCGGCATGAAAGGCCACCGGATCGGCCTTGTCGACCACATAGCCGTTGAAGCGGCTCTCGACGCGGTACTTGTAGCGGGCACCCTCACCGAGCCGGGGGACGAAGCCTTCCCACAGTCCGCTGCCGCCCCGCGGGTTGAGCCGATGGGCGACCGGGTCCCAGTCGTTGAAGTCGCCCACGACGCTGACCCGGCGGGCGTTGGGCGCCCACACGCAGAAGTACACACCGCGGGTGCCGCCTGCGCGGACGATGTGCGCCCCCAGCTTGTCGGCCAGATGGCGGTGAGTGCCTTCGTTGAACAGGTGGAGGTCGTGGTCGCCGAGAAGGGAAAACTCTGAGGAAACGCTAGCCATAGCTTCCTGACTGGGGGGGTGTCGCGATGCGCTTGTGGACTCGTTGGGGCCGCGTCCACGGTCTCGGCGAGGGGGACCTACTTCTCGTCGTCGTCGGTCACGTCTTCGGCCATGTCCTCGGCCGGTTCGTGCCGTGCGAAGTCGTCTCCCGGGCTGGTTTCACTCAGCCGCAGGCTGATCTTCCGCGATCGGGTGATCACGTCGATCTGCCCCGCCTTGGGTTCCAGCTTAAGAGTATAGGCTTCGTTGTGTTCAGAAAAGGTTTCGTCGAAGGCTGCGACACCGCTGCGGGTCTCAAGGCAGAGATATCGCGTGCCCAGCATCCGCATGGTGATGCTGCCATTGTCGCGACGCTGCTGCTTGTACATTCGGCTGGCGAGAATCAGCACCGGAAGTTCGGCCGGCTGGGTGACATCCAGACTCTGGTGCTGGACGGCGGTCTGCCAGAGGATCGAGCCCTTGGCGCGATCGATCCCGAACACCTGACCATGCACCCGGCGGTTCCAGGGAGTATTGGGCGTGGTGACCCGGATGTCTTGATCCCGATCGGCCTGATTGACCACCAGCACCCAATGATCCAGCCGCGGCAGCAGGACCAGATCCTGGCGGTCGTCCATTTTGGGCAGCTCGGAGGTGGCCTTGATGGTGCCCTCGTCCAGCACCAACAGGGTGAGCCGGCCTTCGGGATCGAGCAAGGCGGCTTCGCCATTGGAGGCCACGGTCATTTCGGTGGCCTCGGGGAACTCGTGCTGCCAGAGGGTCGTTCCGTCGCTCAGGTCGACCTGGGCCAGTTGCCGTTTGCCGTCGGCGCCTGTCCAGGTGACCACGCGGGTGCCGGCCAGATACACGCGATCGGCCGGAGCGGGAACCGCTCGCTCGCCGCGGGCGTGGCCATCGCGGGGATCGAGGGCCAAGGCCCGATTGGCGTTGGGCGGCGTGACCAGCACCAGGTTCTCGTCGCCCAGCAGATCGCAGTCGTCGGGCAGGCCGTCGCGAATCCACAACGGCTTGCCGGTGAGCGGATGGACCGCCAGCAGGCGATCGTCCTGCTGGAAGATGACCGCTTCGCTGGTGACGACCAGATTGCTGGTCAAGGCGGCCGGGTTTTGACCGGGCATCATCCGCCGCCGCACGGCGGCCACACGGGCCTTGTTGGCCGCGTTGTCGGCATTGAGCGGGTCAGGCCGCGAGGTCGGTAAGTGCCATAGCCGCTTGGGTTTGGAATCCATGGTATTGAAGGCAAACACCCCATGGCCCAACCACACCACGGTCAGGTGCCCGCAACTGGCCACGCGGCCGGCGTAACCCACACTGCTGAAGTAGCGGGTCTGCCCGTCCGAGGGCAGGGAAATCTCGGTGGGTTCTTTGCCACTGGGATCGTCAATCCACAGCTTGAGCAATCGGGCGTCGGTGCGGACCCACGGCGAGGGTGTCCAGCGGTCGGCGGCAGTGGCCAGCACCAGCGGGAACGATTGCTCGAAGTTTTGCGATTGTCCCTCGGTCTTGGACCAGATGGGCAAGTCGGCCCAGTCGCCCTCGCCCGCCAACAACTGCCGCACGGGTCCGGCGGGCGGTAGCCTTTCGACGAGTTGCCCGCCGGTCAGGCCCTCGCGGAGCGGGGCGTCGGCGTGATGGGTCAGCAATTCGCGGAACACCGGCACCGCCGATTCGGGCCGACTCGCCCGACGTCGCAGTTCGCCCAACAGGGCCAGGGCGTCGGGGGCCTGCTCGGGGCCACCGTGGGCCAAAAGCTGATGCACGACCTGTTCGGCCTCGAAGTAGTTGCGCTTTTCCAGCAGCTTGTCGATCAGCCGCACCCGGGCCAGCGAGCTGCTGGGGTGCGTTCCCGCCACGGACAGGGCAGCGGCCAGGGCCTGTTCGTCAGCGGCCTGGGTAAACCACTGTTCGACGGCTTGATCCAGCCGTTCGCGCTGGACATCGGAGGCCTGCCGGCGGACGGCCGACAGCTTGGCTTGCCACAGCGATTCGGGCTGAACCTGCCGACCCTCGGTGGCTTCGACGAGTTCGCCCTGGGCGGGAGCCAGCTTCATGAGGCCCAGCAGGGCGGTGATGGCGGTATCCATCTGCTCGGCTCCGCGGGCCGAGGTCAACAGGGCTCCCAACACCCGACGGCGGTCGGTGTCGGAGCTGAGTCTTTCGAGCACATCGCGCTCGACGGTGTCGGCGAAGCGGTGGTAATCCAGTTCGAGCCCCTGGGCGGCGGCCTCGGCCAACAGCGCAAGGGTCCGCGGTGGGGCGGCTTTCTCCGAGGCGGCCAACAACCGCTTGAGGGCGGCTTCAATCTCGCCCTGGTACAGCAACACCTCGGCCAGATCGGCCAGAGCCTTGGGTTCGCCATCAGCCGCGGCCTTGGTAAGCAGCCGCCGCCGGGCGTCGAGCGACTCAAACACGACCAACTGCGTGGGCGATTGCGACAGCGTGCGGTTTCCCAAACCCACCAGATTGCCCGGCACCGTGCCGTCGGGCGAGCGCGTCCGCGCCAGGAAGTTGCCCGTCGCCAGCCCGACCGCGGCGATCTCGCCACTGGCCAGCGGCAGCAGATAGCGATCGCCCGCCATCGAGCCTTGTCCGCTGGGCCACGAACCGGCCGGCAAGGGCAAGGCCTCCCAGGCGGCCTGGCCATCGGCAAGTTGCAAACCTCGCACGCTGTTGCGACCCACCACCAGCACGGTGCCAAGTTGATCGGCCTGGCGGGCGGGTCCCACGCCGCCGACGTACAGCCCATCGTGACGCGGCGCGGTCCACAGCAGGCGACCCGATCGCAGGTCCAAGCACAGCATCTCTTCCGAACCGGCTGGGCACAGCAACGCCCGACCGTGGGCCAAGATCACCGAATTCTCGACCCAACTGTCACTGGCTCCGCCCGCCAAATTGGTCAGGCCGTCGGGCTCGTAGTAGTACATCCACAACGGGGTGCCGTCCAAGGTGTCGATCGCCACAAAGCGATCAGGCCCGGTGGGACACACCAGCACGCCGTCGGCGTAGGACGGACCCGGCGCGTTGGGCACATCGACCGTGGGCATTCGGCCCAGTTGATTCATGCGGGCCAGCATGATCGCCTGGGCCCGGGCGTCGGGTTTGACCGAGGGTTGCGAAATCGCCAGCGGAGTCGAGTCGGTGACCTCGCCGGTTCTGGGATCCAACCGCACCAACGTGGCCTGGCTGTTGACCTGGACAATCGCCAGCAGCTCTTCGTTCAGCGGCAGCGGCACGCTCAAGAAGACGCCGTCTTCGGGGGCTTCGGTCTCCCACAACAGCTTGCCGTTGTCGGCATGGTAGGCCGCCAGCCGATTGGTGACATCGGTCGGTCCCGAGGCCAATGTGCGACGTCCCTCTGGGGTGAGCCCGGTGCGTTGGTACGAGGGGCCAATGGCAAACGACTGGCCTTCGACGACAAACACCCGCTGGCCGTCGCTGGACAAACGGCTGGCGGCCACATCTTTCCATAATCGTTGGCGGAGGCTGTCGCCCAGCGATGACAGGTCCATCGATGCGATGTGCTCGTCATCGTGAGCCAGCAAGGCCGCCAGATCGCTGTCGTCTTCGCTCGTCCACAGCAAATCGCCTTCCGGCCAGCGATGGGCTTCTAGTCCCAGCGGCGTGCGGACGACCACCGCCTGGTCCAACACCAACGGATAGCCCACTGGCAACACGGCGCGGCGGTGTTCGCGATGGGCCTTCTCGGTGAAGTCGATGGCCTCGCGAAGTATCGCCCGATTGTTCAAAGGCGCGGCCACCAGCGGCCGCAAATAGGGCACATCCGCCGGTTCCGAGCGATTGCGGGTGGGCTCGCCTCGGAACAACGGCCAGCGGGCACGCTCGGGACGCTCGCCGGCTGGTCCGGCCCATTCGGTCATCCAGGCTCGCGGATCCTCGGCATCAAACCAGGCCATCGGCTGACCCTGCAAGCGGAGTTCGCGGCGACCGTGGCGATCGCGGAGATCCCGCAGCACCTGCTCGGCCTGGTCAACGCGGCCCAGCCGCCACAGCGAATGCGCCCATTGAAGCGAAAGCGCCGGCTCGAAGCGTTCGGCCCAGGGGCCCGTCGCACGGAGCCGTCCGAAGCGCTCGGCGGCTCGACCATGCTGACCCGAATCGTGCGCCATCACGGCCAGCCGATACACGGCTTCGTCGGCAGCCGGCAGACCCGGATACCGCTTGGCCACCGCCTCAAGGGCCTGCGTGTCGCTGCGGGTCACCGCCCGCGACAAGGCCGAGGCGGCATCCTCGGCAAATTGCAACTGATAGGCCTCCCGGGCGTCGGCCGGTAGCGACCGCAGTACGCGACCCGCCTCGGTTCGTAAACAGCGATACAGCGGCACGCCCAGGTCGTCGCGCAAGGCGCCGGGATGGGGGCTCGACAGAATCGCTTCCAGCAGCCGCACCGCATCGCCGAACAGCCCTTCGTCGAGCAGGCGCTGGGCCTGACTCAGCCGCCGGCCTTGAATGCGATCGACCTCGAAATGGCCCTCGGCTTCGGTTTCATTCTCAGCCTCATCCTCATCTTTGGCCTGGCCTCGGACCTGGACGCGCGGAGCGCCCCCGACGCGCTGCGGGGCCAAACCCAGTTGAACGGCGCCGCCCGGCGGATCGGCCTTGCGTCGCGGGGGATCGGCCACAAACTCAGGCAGCTCGGCGGCTTCGCCCAAGGGGCTCTCGTCGAGGTACTCTTGAAGCTTGCCGAAGGCCTTGTCGCGGGCCTCGGCGTTGGCGTAGCCAAACACCCGGAAGTAGAACGCCTGTTGGGGATACTTCTCCAACCGCTCGAACCAACTCTTGGCCCGTTCCAAATCGTACTGGCCGAGTTCTTGCTCGGTGACGTACACCAGCCAGGCCAAGGCGGCATCGCGGACCTGAATCTCATAGTCCACATTGTTCATCCGCTGGGTGGCGACAACGGTCTCGTCGTCCAGCATGGGCAGCAATCGCGCCGCGTGCTCTTTGCCGCCAACCCGCGCAATCAGCTCGGCGGCGTAGACCCGCAGCATCGGCGTGGCTTTTTTGTCGGCGAGAATCTGATCGCCCAGGATCAGCCCGCCTTCCAGATTGGCCGACAGGGCCATGCGGAACTTGACGGTCTGCAAGTTCGCTTCGCCCGGCTGAATCAGCCAGACGTTGACCAGTCGCCGCAGGGGCTCGACAAACTCGCCTTCGCGCAGCATCGAGGTCGAGGTGGCTCGCTGCCACAGCGAGGCCCAGGCGTTGTTTTCCGCCAGGCTCTTGGAAAGCTCCAACTCGGGATGCGTCAGCACCAGGGTCAAGGCCGCCAGCGTGGCCAACTGGGGCTCCTGCCGCGGTCGACCCGCGACATTCCGCATGCCTTGCATGATTTGCCAATAACGCAGCCGCAGGGCCTTTTCGGCCTCGTCACTGCCAGCACCCGCCGCCGCCAACAGGCCGGCTTCTTCGGTCTGCATCAAGGCGAACAGCTTCCGCGAGTTGGGCGTATCGCCCGCCACGGTGCGGAACCAGGTCCAGCCGGCCAGGTGTTCGCCGTCGATCTGGCCCGCGGTGAATCGCTCCAAGTCGTTCCAGTGCTTGGCTTCCAGCACCGTGGTCAGAATCCGCCGCACGCGGCGTCGCCGTTCGGCGTCGGTGTCGTCTAAGCGGGCCCGCAGCGGTTCCAGGGCGTCCAGACTGGCATCCACCAGTGTCTGCGTGGCCTGTTGCCTTACCGCGAAGGATTCGTCGCCCAGCCGTTCGACCCAGGCGTCCAACTGTTGGCGGGTCCAGGTGGGTTCGGCGGGCGGATCGGTCGGCACCAGGGGCATGGGGCCCAGAGGCTCGTCCAAGGGCACATCGTCGGCGGCCCAGCTCACCGCTGAGAGCGCCAGTATGCCGACGAGCCCGCCCACTCCCAAACTCGAAACCCACTTCCACCACATCGGCTGGCTCTTACTCGGCTGGCACATACTCAATCGACCACGTGTTGGAGGCGGTAGTCCGACCTTGGCATTGTAAGGCGGTTTAGCAAGGCCACGCCACCAGCAAATGCCGCGCGACTTGGCCGAGATCCTGCATCCGCCCTCGTGGGGAAACCCAACATCGGCGTGCCGCGCGGCTGCCGCCGCATCGACCTCGCGCCGACGCATTCCCAGAATGCCAACCCAGCCCATTGGGTTGGCCGAGGCCGCAAGCCTCCCCGCGTAAGTGCCCCCAGCCGCCCGAGAAGTTCAATTCCCCGGCCCAAGTGCCCGTTCTGGATGGCCCGCGGCACCCGCTTCCCCATAGAACGGGCGGCCCGCCCAGCGTCCGCATGGGCCCCGGCGGGGCCAAACCGCGGGCTCGCCAGTCGGCTGGTACTGGCAATATGTTCACCAGTGTGAGGCGACACCCACCGCGGGCTCAGGATTCGAGGAAAATGGTTCGAGGACACTCGTGGCAGGCAGTAGATTGGTGCCCCTGCGGGCCTTAGGCGAATTGGGTCAAGTCTCCGGCGTGTGGGTGCTTCGAGAAGCCAGCCAACTTCTAGCGAAGATGCCTGCCAGACCGTCCATAGGGATTACAGTGGCCGCCGTAAGCGCTGAATCAACCGAAGTTTGCGACCGTTGCCGAATATGCCATCTGGGGCGCGGACCATTTAGTTTTCGTGTGCCGCAATGCTCAAGAGCGACGTTGACACCCGACCAACGGTCAACGTAGAACCCAAAACATTGCAACGCCGCACGTCCTGATTGCGGCGCTGATTCATCCGGGTTCGACAACTTCGAGGTGGCCGCGAATGGAAGCTCAGCAAATCTCAGCGGATTGGGCCGCGTTTTGCCCCTCGGAACTTGCCGCTGGTCCGGCCCTGTTTGCGCCGGTCCACTACGAACCCGCGTATCGCTACCCGTTGGTCGTCTGGTTGCACGGCCCCGGCGGCGACCCGAACGAACTGCAACGGGTCATGCCGCTGTTGAGCCTGCGAAACTATGTGGCCGTCGCCCCGCAAGGGCCGCGACGCGCCGGCATGGGCTTTACCTGGCCATTGGAAGATCGTGGCGTGGTCCGCAGCAGCGACCGACTGGCCGAGGCCCTGGACATGGCCGAGAAAATGTTCAACGTCCACCCCAACCGCATCTTTCTGGCGGGCGTGGGTGACGGCGGTACGCTGGCCTTGCGTTTGGCCCTGGCCGAGCCCACACGGTATGCGGGCGCCGTCTCGTTGGATGGCGCCATGCCCCGAGGCGGCAATCCCCTGGCAAGCTGGCCCGCTTCGCAGCAGACGCCGCTGTGGATCGCCCGCCGCTATGGCAGTCGTCGCTATCCGATGGAGATGTTCCGCGAGGATCTGCGGCTGGCCCAGATCGCCGGGTTGAATCTCACATTGGCCAACTACTCGGCCGAGACCGACTTCGCCGAGCCCGTGCTGGCCGACGTCAATCGCTGGGTCATGGGGCTGGTGACCAACCGCCAGACCTGCCGCTTCTGAGCCAACGTCTCGGGACTCATGGGCCCCAGATCGACGTGGCCACAAGAATCGGCCTGCCCCAAGGGTTTGGCTTGGCACGACGCATCGGCTGAGCCCGCCGGATCACACCAGCTCGCGGATGACGCTGGCGCCTTCCAGCAGAAACTGCGGGCGACCGCTGGGATCGTTCAGGGTCGTGTTGTTGGCGTCGATTCCCAAGGTGTGATACAGCGTGGCCAGCACATCCTGCATGGCCACGGGCCGCGACACGGCTTCGCCGGCAAAGCGATCGGTCTCGCCAATCACCTGGCCTCCTTGCAGGCCGCCGCCAATCAACAGCGCCATGCCCACGTTGGGCCAGTGATGTCGGCCGCCGGTCTTGGAGTCAATCTTGGGCGTGCGGCCGAACTCGCCCCACACGACGATCGCCACATCGTCGAGCATCCCGCGCTCTTCCAAGTCCTGCACCAGTGTCGCCAATCCGTGGTCCAGGATTGGCAGAATTCGCCGCATCCGCGGGAAGTTCTTGCTGTGGGTATCGAAGTCGCTGAGCGACAGGCTCACGTACCGCACGCCCGCCTCGACTAACCGACGGGCGAGCAGAAACTTCTTGGTGGCCGTGGCGCCTTCGTCAGTCCCGTGAGGCGCGGCCAAGGCCGGATCGTCCAGCGTGTAGCGTGCCAGGCTGGCCGGCGGTTCGCGCTCCAGATCAATCGCCCGGGCGAACTCTCCGGAGGTCAGCAAGCCGACGGCCTGCTGCGTGAAGGCGTCCATGGCGTCCCAGGTGCGGGTGTGATCCATGTCGCGCTGCAGTCGATCGAGCTGGGTCAGCAGCGAGGTCCGATCGTTGAGCCGCTGGGTCGTCAGTTCGGGAAGCAGGGCCAACTGCGTGGTGTGGTCGCCACCGCGGCGGGCGAGTTCCAGCTCCATGCCCGGTTCCAGCGGTCGGGCGAACATCGTCGAGATGTCGGGCCGAAACGGCTGATAGGCCGGTCCCAGAAAGCCCGGCCGCGCGCTGTTCCGCACCAAGGGCCGCCCCTGCATCAGGTCGACAAACGACGGAGCCACATCGCTGGTCGAGCCCTGCAACTTGGCCACCACCGACCCCATGGCGGGTCGGCCGCCCAGCGAGGCCAGGTCTTTCTCGACAAAGCCCGATTGGCACTGAAAGGCGTTGTGGACGTTGACCGCGCCAACGACCGACCGAATAAACGCAATGCGATCGGCGATGTTGGCCAACTCGGGCAACAGCTCGCAGATCGAATAGCCCGGCAGTCGGGTGGCGATGCCCGAGAACTCGCCGCGGATCTCGACCGGAGCCTGCGGCTTGAGGTCGATCATGTCTTGGTGGGGCGGGCCGCCGTCCAGGTGGACGTGGATCACGGCTTTCCGCGAATTGCGGATCCCCGCCGCTTGCTCGGCCCGCAGCAAATTGCCCAGCGACAATGGTCCCACGCTCAGCCCGGCGGTCACGGCCGCGGCTTCAAGAAACCTGCGTCGCGGCACGTTGGGCCGCCCCGCGGCAACGGGGCGAGGCATGCGACTGGTCATGGCGCGGCTCCTGGCTGGGTATCTCTCCTACGAATCCCTGGCGGAGATTGTAGCCGATTCGCATCGAACGGAACAACATGTTTTGATGCGATTGCTCGTCGAGGTCAGTCGGGGCTCGTGTTGGGGGCCGCGATCGAGCCAGCCGGTGGGGTGGTGTTGGGGGCCGCCGTGGGGTCCAGCTCGGTGGTCACATTGGTACAGCGGGCGACCATCGCCACCAGCTCGCCGCGGTCGACGGGTTTGCTGAGGTAGAAGTCGCAGCCGGCTTCCAGGCAGGTCTCGCGATCGCCCTTCATGGCGTTGGCGGTCAGGGCGATGATGGGCCCACTGTAGCCTGCTGCACGGAGTGTCTGAGTCGCCTCGTAGCCGTCCATCTCGGGCATTTGCATATCCATCAGAATGGCGTCGAAGGGCTCGCCCGCCGCGACGGCTTCCAAGGCTTTGTCCACGGCGATGCGGCCGTTCTCGGCCCACTCGACGGTGATGCCGGCCTTTCGCAGAAACAGGCTCAACAGCCGGCGGTTGTCCTCGCCGTCTTCGGCCAGCAGCACCCGGCAATCGCCAATCATCCGCAAAGGGACATTGGGGTTGGCCCGGGTTTGGACGGTCATCGCCCCCTGAGGATCCTCGCACCAAGTGGCTTTGTCCAACGGGCCGGTCTCGACGGTGATGTAGAACGTGCTGCCCTGGCCAGGCTGGCTTTCGACGGTGACGTCGCCACCCAGCCGCCGGGCGAGCTGCCGGCTGATGATCAGTCCCAGGCCCGTGCCGCCAAAGCGGCGGCTGGTGGAATTGTCGGCCTGCATGAAGGGCGAAAAGATCCGCGCAAGCTGCTCGGCCGTCATGCCAATACCGCGATCGCGGACCTGGATCTCCAGGCGTGGGCGCTCGACGGCCGAAGGGTCCAACCGCACGACAATCGCGATCTCGCCGGTGTCGGTAAACTTGACGGCGTTGCCCAGGATGTTCAGCAGGATTTGCCGCAAGCGGGTGGCGTCGCTTTCAATCCGCTCGGGGATCCGCCCCTGGAACTTCCAAGAGAATTGCAGGCTCTTGGCTTGGGCCCGGGCCTGGATCACCGAGACCACATCCGAGAAGATGGGCATCAGTTCGACCGGCAGATTCTCAATCTCGAACTTGCCGGCTTCAATCTTCGACAGGTCCAGCACGTCGTCGATCACCCGCAGCAGGTGCTCGCCGTTGCGCTTGATGGCCGAGGCGGCTTCTAGGTTATCGGGCCGCTTGAGCCGCTCAAGCAACACGTCGGCGTAGCCAGTTACGGCGGTGAGCGGGGTGCGGATCTCGTGGCTCATGTTGGCCAGAAACATGCTCTTGGATTGATTGGCCTGCTCGGCCCGGGTCTGGGCCAGGGCCCGTCGCTGCGCCTCGTCGGCCAGCAGTTCGGTCCGTGATTGCAGCACATGCCTGACCGATTCCAGGTCCTCGGCGCGGTCCCGCAGTTCTCGCGTTCGTAGGTTGACTTCGGCCTCGACCTGCAGGTGCCGTTCGCGGAGCCGGCCGTACTGCAGGCAGCTCTCGTAGGCCTCCTGATTGCTTCGTCGGATGGCCACCGACAACAGGCCCACTTGCAGGATGACCCAGACGATGTGCTCCATGGGGCGGAGCAGCGTCACGATTGGGTCTCCAAATACCGACTCGGGCCACAGCAGGCCCCGCACAATGTGGTCAGCCGCCACCAGGCCAGCGGCCAGGACCAACAGCCGCCAATCGCGGTACCAGGCCAAGAGCGCCAACGACACAAACACATGGAAATGGGCCTCGATCCGCCCACCGCTGAGGTGAATCCACAGGGCCGACCAGCCCACTTGCCCAATCGCCATGGCGAACCGTGTCGACGCTTTGCCGGGAAAGTAAACGCCCAGCACAACGGGGACGACCGTCAGCAGCCCGCCCAACAGAAGAACTTGCCACACATGGGGATGAAGATAGCTGGTGTCGCCCGACCATGTGCTTGGCGAAAACACAAGCACGGCCACGATGGCAATGACCCACTGGGCCAGCAACACGCCGACCATCAGCCGATCGGTGGTGGCACACAGTCGGTCGTAGCGCGTGGCGTAAAGATGGTCGGCGCGGCGGAGGGCGGCCTCCTCGACGTTAGCCGGCAAGGGGTCCATGTGCATAGCGATCAATCATCCATCTAGCGAACTCGTAACCCCAAACATGCTCGGCCCTCGGGCCGATCGCGACCGCGCCCCCCGCGGTCATTCCGGAACGATTGCGCAGCCGAACACCAGGCTCGAACTGCGCTGCGGTGTGCCACCGGCCAAAATCGTGCGGACAGCCGCTTCGCCCGCATTGTCCCCCTGGTGCCCTCGACCCGGAGTGATGCCCCCCGAGAACTGCAACTTGCCATGGTTATCGTAAACCAGGGTATGCCCTGACGTCTTGACGCCAAACGCCTGGGCGAGCTGGGCCCCATGATCGGTCACAATCCAAATGTGGGGCGATTCGGCGACCGCGCGGCTGACCAGCGTGTCCTCCCAGTCGGCCGGCGCATGCTCGGGACGATACACCACGGCCACCAGTCGCACCGGGTGATCCAAGGTCGCGATGATCCGTCGCAACTCGGCCACGCTGGACCGCGAACACGGGCACTGGGGGTGCAGAAACATCAGCACGATCGGCTCGTCGCCGCGGCTGACAAGCTGCGGATGCAGCCACGGCTCGACCCGCCGCGGCCAGGCCTCCGGTGGCGATCCGGCCACGCCGGGCGTCGTCTCGTAGCGGACCAGAAACCAAAAGCCCACCAACAGCGCGATCAGCCAGCCGGCCAGCAGGCACGCACCCAGCCAGCGCCCCCGCGTCGTCTGGCCGGAAGTGACCTCGGCCAGCCACTGCGGTGCCGTGCGAACCTCGGTGTCGTCGTCGTCAATGTGTCGCGAGCGGGCGGCTTGTCGCATGACCAAGAGAGTCCTCAATTGACGTGGCGCGTAAGTCGGGATGGCCAGGCTCAGGTCCCGCGGCGGTCGGCCTGGGCGGCTTCCAGTCGACGACGCAGTTCCAGATACAGCGGGCGTGCCAGCAGCTCCTGCTGGGCGCGTTGTTCGGCGGATTCGGTCCGCTCTTTCAAGCAGTGCTGCCACAGACGCCGAAAGCTGCCCGGCGTGGTGCCTGCGTCCAACAGCGTACTCTCTACCGACTGGAGCACATCCAGCATTTCGGGACCGATCAGGGCCAGATACTCATTCAGCAAGCCTTCCAGCAGTGTCTCCAGGCGCGTGCTGCGGGCCTGGGTCGTCAAGTCGCGGAGATTGCGGCGGACTTCGCCCAACCGCAAGGCGGTTTCGACCGCCGCCCGCAACCGATCAGGCCGCATTTCCCGCTTGTCGAGGAACTCGTCGGCCCCGGCCAACAGCAATTCCGTGGCCACATCGGCGGTGGCCTGACCCGAGAGCGCCACCAGCGGTACGCTCTCGTCGAGTTGCCGGACCCGTTGAATACAACTGAGCCCATCACCGGCTTCGAGCTGATAGTCGACCAACACAAGGTCGGGACGACGCTGCCCGAAGGCTTCGAGGGCGGCCTCTTCACTTTCGGCGCGGACGATCACAAAGCTGCGTTGTCCGGCTTTGTTGGCCAACACCTTGGTTACGACGGCATGAAAGTCCTCGTCATCCTCAATATGCAACAGATGCACTTCGTTCACGTGACATCACTCCAAAAAAAGAAGAATCCGAACCGAACGGCGACCCTTCGTAACACTCCACCCACTCGTCAACGGCGTCCCAACTGATACCCGCACAACTCATCACACCACGAACCTCGTTCAAAGTTCTGCACCGAAACAATTTTACGATCAGGCAGCGGTGCTGATCCTGTCAGCGATTGCCCGCCCGACTCAAGCGTGACTTGCCACGGCGGTCGGACGACTTTGTCCCGTAAAATACCCCAACAACTTGCGAAGCCCGCCACCGGGTTTGTCGGGCGGCGGCGTGATGCCGGCCAAGCGCTGGGCCAGTTGTTCGATTTCGAACAGGGCCAGCGACCGGGGGGCATGGTTCCGCAGAAACCGCCCATGATTGATGGCATCGCGAATCAACCCGTCCAGCGGCAGGCCCACCGGCTTGTCGAGGTTCAGCGAAGTGCGGAGCGCTTCGAGCGTGAAGCTCCGCATCTGGGAATCGTACTTGTTGATCACCACCTCCGAGACGTTGATACCGCGCTCGGTCAGGCTATCGCGAATCAGTTGCAATGTCCGCAGGCTGGGGAAAGTCTGCTCGGCCACCAGCACCACTTTGTCGGCCTCGCCCACAATCTCGAAATAGGCCGTGTCAAACGTCGAGCGGACATCCAACACCACCATCGGGGCAATCCGCCGCAACAGGGCCACCACCGTGACCATCCGATCCAACAGTTCTGACTCGTCCCAGCGTTTTCCTTCACCGAGCGGCAGCCGGCTATGTGGGCCACAGAGGGCATAGACCTGGTCGCCAGCCTTCATCAGACAACTGCGAACGAGCTGCACATCCAGCCGTTCAAATTCCAACAGGTCGGCCAGCGTGTGATTGGGTTTGAGATCCAAATAGGTCGCCAGTTGGCCCACGGTGAACCCCGGCTCGGCCACAATCGACAGCTTGCCCGAGAGCCGGGCCAGTTCAGCCGCCAGATTCATGGCCAACGTGGTGCTGCCGCAACCGCCGGTCACGCCCGAGACGGCCACCACCAGTTGATCGCGCTGCCGACCGAACTGCTCACCCAGGCAATCAACCAGGGACGCTCATCGGTGACAGATCGCCTCCAAGAATGCGCCGAGATCATCAAGCGGCGAAAGGCGTCGCCCCGTACAACCAACCGGGAGGTTCGCGAGCGGCTGAGCCATGTCACCACGGAGATGACCTCTCGGCGGTCTCCCTATGCCCAGCGCGCGGCGGAGCAGCGGGCCAAGCTTTCCCTTCCGCTGTTTCCGACCACCACCATCGGCTCGTTTCCGCAGACTTCGGAAGTGCGTCGCCAAAGGGCCCTGTTTCGCCA
>JBJHDE010000014.1:0-8128 GCA_050486385.1 Planctomycetales bacterium
GTGGTACACAATCGATCGGCCAGCGAGATGTCGCCCAGCTCCTGGCTCACGGCGGTCAGCAGCGCCCGCTCGGGGAGCAGGCCGCGAGGGTTCCAGGCCGGCGGGCCGAAGCGCGAAGGCAACTCGGCGGCCAATCGCTGGGCCAGGGCTTGATGCAGGCTGCCCTGAACAGCCAGCTTGCCGCCTGTGTCGCAGGTGAGTGTGCCCTGGGTCAGGTGCCAGATGAGCCGATCGAGCAGGCTGCCACAGGGCAAAAGCTCGCCGCCGGCAATTTGCGACGGGGCATGGTGATCGCGGTAACGGGGCAAAAACCACGCCCGCACGCTGTGCCCCAGATCGAGCAACATCCGGGGGCGGCGTTGATGCCGCAACAGCAACCACAGGGCCAGCGGGTCGAGCGGGCCACCGCGCCCGCCGGCGGCCAGGTCGCGGGCGGGAAAGCCGCTGACAATGTTGAAGTCGGTTTGCTCGGCCAAGGCCACTGGGTCGAGCAAAGGGCGATAGCCGTTGGGGCGGCCATCGTCGTCGTCCCGCCAGGCCCCGGGTTCGCAAACGCCCACGGCCAGCAATTGCTCGGCCAGACGTTTGTGCCCTTTGAGTAAGCGGGCCACGGCCTCGGCCACCGCCGAGGTCAGTTGCTGCGTCAGCCCGCGGGCCGCGGGCGTGTCATCGCCAGCGATTGCGAGTCGCCAAGTGTCCCGAGGCCATTCGGGGGCAGGTGTGCTGAGCCGGTCAACAAGCTCCGGCTGACATGCAAGGCCATGACCCGCCACACGCAGCAGCGCCGCGCTGAGCCAACGACCAGTCCGTGCAACAAACACACCTACGATCCATCGACCCTCCGATGCAAAGTGCCTCCGAACGGCGTGATCCGGCAACATCCATGTCGTCCGTTGTCGAGGTTTCGACGTATCAACACCACGCGCAGGCGTCGGTCACTACCGGGCTTCACAGCCGCTCCCTGGCCTGAAGCCCGATGGTTCCTCGGGGTGAACTGCCAGCCGCCGTCCCACGGCTGGATGTGAAAGAATGAACTCATCTGTTGTCAGCGACCAACTCACCAAGACCTCCAGCCGCCCCACGCAGCCGGCCATCATGGCCGGCATGGGGGAAGCCGCGCATCGTGCGCAGCCGGGGCGGACCTCTTAGTTTCAATGACTTGGGTTGCAGGCGCTCCTGACGATTCCCAAACCGCGGGACCCCGGCGTCAACCCGGTCCAGGGGCCAGTCAGCGCCCCGCGGTGTTTCGTGACCATTTCCAATCAGCCCACCAACGTCAATGCGGGGCGAGCCGTGACAGCTTGCTGCGTGCGGTTGGCCGCCGCATCGCAAAACTCTTCAAAAATCCGCTGGTCCAGGGCACTGGCGCTGCTGCTCTCGGGGTGGAACTGCACGCCCACGGCCCACCAGTCTGGCCGGATGCTCTCAATCGCTTCGACCACACCATCGGGGCATCGCGCCGAGACGACAAAGCCCGTGGGGATCTCATCGCACGCCATGTGGTGGTAGCTGTTGACCCGCAGCTCACCTTCGCCGTACACGCGATCCATCAGCGTGCCGGGAACCACCTCAAGGGCGTGACGATGATGGGGATCGCTCAAATCCTTGTGCGGCAGCGCCCGCGGATTGTCTTCCGGCAGGTGCAAGAACAGATTGCCGCCCAGGGTGACGTTGAGCAATTGCATGCCCGCTCCGATGCCCAGCACGGGAAGCTTGCGTGCGGCGATCTGATCCATCAGTCGCCGGTCGAAGTCCTCGCGGCGCTCGTCCATCAGGCGAACGGCCGGGTGCATCATGAAGCCATCGCGGCGGGGATCCAGATCGGACCCACCGACCAACACCATTCCATCGACGACTTCCAAAATTCGTGCGACGTCCTCGTCGTTCTCCAGCGGCGGCACGATCAACGGCACGCCACCGCTCTTGGTGATCGCGTCGTAGTAGCCAGCGGCGACAAAGCTCAAAGTGGGCTGTTCGCGACCATCGCGGCCCCGTTGGGCGGTGCGGAAATCGGCGTTGAGTCCAATCAGCGGCTTGGTGTGCATCCTTGCTCTCCTTGAGTTGACACGGTCCTGTGTCAGTGCGGGAACGGGAGGGAAATCGTCCGGAACGCTCAGAATCCCGGAGCGGTCACGCAACATCGCTTGAGGGCTTGGGGTGAAATGGCACAGCGCGGGTGGCGTTGGCAAGGGCTCGCTGGGCGAGCTTCGCGGAGGGGGGGTGACGTCACGCCTTGCGACCAATCGCCGAAGTCGCGAACTGGGGAAGCGTGTTTGCCCATGGTAGGCATGAGGTCCCTCGAGCCTGTGCGCTCCGCAAAACGTTGGAGCATCCGGCAGAGAGCCGCTTCGCTGGGCGAGCCAAAGCCCACACCGCTTGGCGGCGACAGGCAGGGTTTTACCCAAGGCCGATGTAACGGGAAGGGATTACTAAATATCGGGCCCCACGGGGTGCGAGACCCCTGTATCCTGTGATAGCACTTTGCTGGCAAGCCGCAAAGTTGACGCGATCGTCGCAATCGGAATCGTCGTAACCTGACGTCACACTTAGGGTTTGGGGGGCACCGTCCTCAGTGGGTCCACGACGACCCCAGGGCCCGTCAAGAGGGAATTCGCTTAGGGCACGCCAAAAATTTTCTTTTGGATGGGGCTTTTCCCTCATCCCTTCGGCTCCGTGCGACGAAAGGCAGCCGGTTGCAGCGGGCCGCTCCCATTGACCAACTCGTTGCCACAAGCCTAGTTTGGTGCGTTTGGGCCCAGCTTGGGGTCCGCCAGCCGTTTTGCCTTTGCGTGCGTGGAGTCTGCCGTGCCGGGAACCTGCGTCATTGGGTTGCAATGGGGCGATGAGGCCAAGGGAAAGATCGTCGATCTGCTGACCCGCTTTCACGACGTGGTCGTGCGGTACCAGGGCGGCTCCAATGCCGGCCACACCGTGGTGTCTCAGGGCGTCAAATACAAGCTGTCGCTCGTTCCCAGCGGCGTGTTGCGGCCAGGTGTGCCCTGTGTGGTCACCGGTGGCGTTGTGCTGCATCCGCCACGGGTGCTGGACGAGATCGCGCGGCTCCGCGAGCAAGGCATTCTCATCGGCGAGAACCTGCTGATCAGCGATCGTGCTCACATCATTTTCCCCTGGCACCTGGAAGAAGAGCGGATCCGGGCCGCCCAGGTCACCGGCACCAATATCGGCACCACCATGCGGGGGATTGGCCCCTGTTATCGCGACAAGGCTGGCCGCATGGACGCCATCCGCCTGGGCGATCTGTACCGACCCAACTTCCGCGACCAGGTCGAGCGGGTGTGCGAGTCGAAGAACGAAATGCTGCTGGCCCTGGCCCCGCCGGGCGACTTCGAGCCGTTTCGTCCCCAGGCGGTGTATGACGAATACTGCCGCTACGCCGAAGCCTTTGCTCCACACCGCGCTGACACGACCGCCTACCTGTTGAATGCCCTCGAGGCCGAGCAGCACGTCCTGTTCGAGGGCGCTCAAGGCGCCCTGCTGGATGTCGACCACGGAACCTTTCCCTACGTGACCAGCAGCAACAGCTCGGGCGCGGGCATCTCGGCCGGTTCGGGCGTGCCGGGCCGTTACCTGAACCACATCATTGGGGTGCTCAAGGCGTACAACACGCGGGTCGGCGGTGGGCCCTTCCCCACCGAGCAGCTTGACAACACCGGCGAGTTGATTCGCCAACGTGGCAACGAGTACGGCACCGTGACTGGGCGGCCGCGGCGGTGCGGCTGGTTCGATGCCGTGGCCGCGCGCTACGCGGCGCGGATCAGTGGCGTGGATTGCCTGGCGATTATGCTGTTGGACGTGCTCGACGCGTTCTCCGAGGTCCGCATTTGCACCGCCTACGAGATCAACGGCCAACGCACGACCGAATTCCCCAGCCATGTGGACGACCTGGCGGCGGCTCGCCCAGTCTTCGAGACACTGCCCGGTTGGCAAACCGATTCCACCACCGCCCGCGGCATGGACGATCTGCCGACGGCCGCCCGCGATTATGTGAAGCGGATTGCCGAGTTCATTGGCCGGCCCGTCAAGATTGTCTCGGTCGGACCCGACCGCGAGCAGACCATCCTCACCGACCGCTGGGGCCGCCCGGCCAAGGACTGAGCGGAAACAACTGGGAACCCGGTTGGCTCACGCGGAGACGCGGAGAGAGAACAGAGGTTTGTGGCACTGGTGGCTTGTCCACCAGTGTTTGAAAACGCCTGCAACTCTTCGACTGATGTCTTCTTAACCCATCGAAAAGCAGCAACTTAGCCGGGACCTTTCGACTAAGCCACACACTGGTGGACAAGCCACCAGTGCCACGAATTGCGTGTGCGGTTGGCCAACGAGGTTCAAAACACAAGCATTTGTTGGTAGGCGTCCAGGCGGCGGTCGATCTCGGCGCGGTCCAGGTCACGGAAGCGATCGAGGCTGAAGTCTTCGACCGTGAAGCTGGCAGCGACAATACCTTGAGCAATGGCGCGTTTGAGCGTGGCGGGGCTCTTGTGCTCTTGGGCGGCCAGGTAACCCATCATGCCACCGGCAAAACTGTCGCCGGCCCCGGTGGGATCGACCACGCGGCTGGTGGGAAAGGCGGGCAGAACGTACGTGCCTTCTTCGCCAAAGAACATGGCGCCGTGCTCGCCCTTCTTGACCACCACGAACCGCGGCCCCAACTCCAACACCCGTTGACCGGCCGTGACCAGGTTTTCTTCACCGGTCAGCAGGCGGGCCTCGCTGTCGTTGAGCACGATGCCGTCCAACCGCTTGAGCAGGGTCAGCAGTTCGTCGTGCAGAATGTTGATCCACAGGTCCATGGTGTCGGCCACCACGAGTTCGGGATTGTGGACTTGGTCCAGCACCCGCATTTGCACTCGGGGGTCGATATTGGCCAAGAACACGTGACGGCAGTTCCGGGCGGCCTCAGGCAGCGCGGGGTTGAACGTCTCGAGCACGTTGAGATGCGTCTCCATCGTGTCGCGATCGTTCATGTTCTCGTGGTAGCGGCCCTTCCAGCGGAAGGTGCGGCCCCCGGACACGACCTCGAGGCCGTCGATGTTGACGCCGCGGTCCTTCAACAATTCGGTGTGTTCGCCGGGCCAGTCTTCGCCGACGCTGGCCACCAGATGCACATCGGCAAACAGGCTGGCCACGTAAGAAAAGAACGTGGCCGAACCGCCCAGCACATCGGCGCGCTTGTGGGTGGGGGTTTCAATATCATCCAGGGCGACGGTTCCGACGACCAGCAGGCTCATAAGCACAAAAACTCGTTGGTGGAACGATTCATTAGGGCAGCCGCATGAAGGACGCATTATCCGAGCGGGCCGCCTTTGGGCAAGCCCGGCGGGTGAGACTCCGGCTTTGCCGTGGCGATTCGTCGGCGGCGGCTTGATGGGGCTGGCCGGTTCGGCTACGGTTGCCTGCGACACGCACCCTGGGGATTCCGCCCATGAAACTTGCCATGTATCGCTCGGAGGACGGCCCACGTTTGGCCGTCGAGCACCTCGGTCGTTGGGTGGATCTCGCCAAGAGCGATCCCGATGGGCCGGCCGATCTGACCCGCTTGGTGGACGATTGGGACCGCTGGGCCCCGCGGCTGGCCGACGCCGCGGCGGGGGGCGAACCGCTGGCCGCCGAGCAGCTTGAATGGCTCGTGCCGTTGCCGCGGCCCGGTAAAGTGATTTGCATCGGGCTGAACTACGCCGACCACGCCCGCGAGACCGGGGCCGAGTCGCCCAGCGAGCCGGTGGTGTTCAACAAGTTTCCGTCGTCGGTGATTGGACCCAATCAGCCGATTGTGCTGCCCGCCCTGAGCACGGAGGTCGACTACGAGGCCGAACTGGTGGCCGTCATTGGCCGGCGTGGCAAAGCGGTCGATGTGGATTCGGCCCTGGACCTGGTGATGGGCTACACCTGCGGTCACGACGTGAGCGCCCGCGACTGGCAGAAGGGCAAGCCCGGCAAGCAATGGTTGCTGGGCAAGACGTTCGATACCTTCGCCCCGCTGGGCCCTTGGCTGGTGACCTCGGACGAAGTCGGCGATCCCGGCGAGTTGGGGATCCGTTTCCGACTCAATGGCGAACTCATGCAGGATTCGTCGACCCGCGAGCTGATTTTCTCGGTGGCCGAACTCGTGGCCTATGTCTCGGGCGTGGTCACGCTGGAGCCCGGCGATGTGATCTACACCGGGACGCCGGCCGGTGTGGGAGCCGCCCGGCAGCCGCCGGTGTTTCTCAAGCCGGGTGATGTGTGCGAGGTGGAAATCGACGGAGTGGGCGTGTTGTCCAACCCCGTCGTGGCCAATTCAACCTCCTGACAACCGAGGCCAGCGCATGCGGGTGGCGATTCTTGGGGCCGGGGCCATGGGAACGGCCTGCGCAGTGATTGTGGCTCGCAACACCGACCACGATGTCCGGCTGTATTGCCGACGCCCCGACCACGCCGAGGCCCTGCACGGCGATCGCGAGAACCGCGAGCACCTGCCAGGCGTCACCTTGCCCGAGCGATTGACCATCACCGCCCAGGCGGCCGAGGCCGTCGCCGACAGCGAGCTGGTGATCGTGGGCATCCCCACGGCGTTTCTTCGCGCGGGACTGGCCGATTTTGCCGCCGATTTGCCATCGTCGGCGGCCGTGGTCAGCCTGGCCAAGGGCATCGAGCAGGTCACTCTGAATCGCCCCTCCGAGATCATCACGCAGACGCTGGGCAATCGGCCCCTGGCCGTGGTGGGCGGGCCCTGCCATGCCGAGGAGTTGGCTCGCGGTCGACCGGCCAGCGTGGTGGTGGCCAGCGAGGATCGCCGGCTCTTGAACGATGTGCGGCAGGTGCTGAGCAACGAGTTCTTCCGGGTCTACACCCAGGCCGACGTCGTGGGGGTCGAACTGGCCGGGGCGTTGAAGAACGTCATCGCGATTGGGGCGGGCGTCTGCGACGGGCTGGACCTGGGCGACAACGCCAAGGCCGCGCTGGTCGCCCGAGGCTTGGTGGAATTGGTGCGATTTGGCGAGGCCCACGGCGGCCAACGCCAGACCTTTTACGGTCTGGCCGGGGTGGGCGATTTGTTCACCACCTGCAACAGCCGGCACAGCCGCAATCGCGGCCTGGGCGAGCGGATCGGCCGCGGCCAAACGCTGGACGATGTGCTGCAAGCCAGCCGCAGCGTGCCCGAGGGCGCCTGGACGTGTCGGGCCGTGCGGCAACGGGGGCAGCAGCTCGGGCTGGAACTGCCCATCACCGACGAGGTGTGTGCCGCGCTGTTTGAAGGCAAACGGCCCGATCGCTGCGTGGCCGACCTGATGCAGCGTCTGCCCAAGAGTGAATGGCCCGAGTGACACAAGCCTCATTGTTGGCCTGAGCGAAATGCAACAGGCCCTGTCCGACGGGCGGGAGTGTCGGACAGAGCCTGGGAACTCGCGGGTCGATGGCCAGGGGTCAGCTTGGCGAGGCCGCCGCCGTTTGACCGAGCAGCTTCTCGATGAGTTCGCGGGCGTGCGGATTGAGCGAACGGTAACCGGCCCGCTGTTCGAGCTGTTCCCGCATGTGGGGCGACAGCCGCCCGGCCAGGACCTTGGCCGTTTGTTGGCGAAGGGCCTGCGGGCCGATGGCGGTCTTGCCAGCCGGCCGGGCTTCCTCGGCACTGGTCAGCACCTGCAACAGGAATTGCTCGCCTTCGGGCGTGGGGAACCGCGCCAGGGCATCCAGCGACAGGCCCACGGCCGTGGGATCGTTGGGACCCAGTTGAATGGCCCCGACAACGATGCGCATCAACGTCTTGAGGGCTGCTTTGTTGTTGAGTTGGGCCAGCACATAAATGACGGTGGCCAGCGATTGGCGATGGACCGCTCGATCGGCCAGAATCGGCGAAGCGATCAGCCGGACGAAGAAGGCGACCAGCTTGTCGTTGGGCGGAACCCGCCGGACAAGCCCCTGGACGGCCTTGATGAACTCGGGATCGCCATCTTCCAAGGCGGTCTCGTAGTCGCGGAATTTCCAAGCGGCCAAGTCGCTGGGACGGGCCGCCCGCGAGATCGACATCTCCGACGGCTCCATGGCCGAATCGTTGCCGCGGGCGACGGGGCGTGCCGAAGCGCTGGCGGAGGAACGGACCTCGGGGGCCGGTCGCCCGAACTGATCG
>JBJHDE010000014.1:8138-13186 GCA_050486385.1 Planctomycetales bacterium
TCGCGGGACCACGCCGCTGTCGAGGTTCGGCATCACGCCCGACTCGGCCTCTTGGGCGGCCTGGGCGGCTTCGCGGGCCTCGGCGGCTTCGTAGGGGGCCACCGTGGGATTGATGCTCCGCTTTTCGACCTTGGTGTCGGGAGCCATGCCGGCCACGGTGTCTTCTTCGGCCGCCACACTGCCGGCGGTCGTGGACGAGGCCAGGGGGTGCCGTCGCCCCTTGAGCCAGGCTTCCAAGTCGTTGGCGGCATCGGTGGCCGATTGGTACCGCTTATCGCGGTTTTTGGCCATCAGCGTGCGGACGATCTGCTCAATCTCTTCGGGGCAATCGCCGCGAACGTGGCCAATCGGCTTGGCCTCTTCGCTCTGGTGGCGCATCAGCCGCATGGCCATGCTGCCATCGGAGAACGGCGGTTGCCCGGTCAGCACGAAATACAGCGTGCAGCCCATGGCGTACAGGTCGGCACGATGGTCGACATTGTGGCTGTCCAGGGCCTGCTCGGGGGCCAGGTAATCGGCCGTCCCCAGCATGCTTTCGTTGAACTGAATGGTGATCGACCGCACCTCGGCATTGGTCAGCCGGACCATACCCAGGTCAAGAATCTTGACGGCCCCCTGCGGGCTGAGCAGCAGGTTGCCGGGCTTGATGTCGCGGTGGACCAAACCGTGGTCGTGGGCGTGTTGCAGGCCGATGCAGGCCTGCCGGATGTATTCGGCGGCGTACTCGTAGGCCAGCGGCCCCTTCTTTTCGACAAGCTGCTGAAGGGTTGGCCCCTCGACATACTCCATGACGAAGTAATAGAGGTTGCGGTCGCAGTCGACGTCGAAGGCCCTGACCACGTTGGGGTGGTCCAGGGCGGCGGCGGCCTGACTCTCACGCAGGAAACGCTCCAGGTGCGAGGGGCTCTCGGTCAACTTTTGGTTGAGCACTTTGATGGCGACCCGCCGCTTCATCATCGTGTGGACCGCCAGGTAGACGCGGCTCATCCCGCCGGTGCCCAGGTGGGCCAACAGGCGATAGCGACCGATAAAAAAGCCGCGGCTGCACCCCTTGAGCAGCTTGCTGTTCTGCCAAGAAGTCAGCAACTCGCGCTCGAGCAACCGCTCCGAAAGGGTGGGCGTGTCGATCGGGCGGCCACTCTCGGCGGCCATTTGTTCCAGAGTTCGACTCAATTGCTGCTGGCTGAGCAGTCCGCTGGCCAAGAGCAATTTCTGATAGTTTTCGACCGGAAGCGACATGGCAATTGCCCGCCGGAGCAGGAGACGGGTTCGGCGGTTCTTTTGAGGACGCGCGAGACTAGGATACAATCAGTATCGCACCGTTGGACCCGCCACTCGACCCCGCCAGGACGACAGCCCAGACGGCTGAGTCAGAGCCCAATCGGAATGAGCCCAACTGAAACGAGCCCGCTACGATTTGAGAATGCAATGCGACACCCGCTGACCGTGGGTGCGAGAGCCTTTTGAGCAACCAACCAGGGCGTGGGTAGACCTACCCCACCCGAAATCCCTTGTGTGATAGTATTTTGCCCTAGGCCCCCCCGTCAAGTGTTTTCTCACAAAACTGGCCTTGGGGAGCCCTTTTTCTTAGTGTACGTCCCGAACGAGGATTTGTCCGGATGAAAAACCTGCGATTGATCACCCACTTCGGGGCGGTGTGGCTCCTCCTCACCGGATTCACCGTCTCAAGCCTTCTGGCCGCCCCCAGACCGGGCGAAGTCGAGTGCTGGACCTACTCCAAGCCCGACGGCGAGAGCTTTTTCGCCCTGAGCCTGCAAGTCGAGGTCGATCAGGCCGATGAGGGCCCCCGGCAAGTGGCCATTCTGGTGGACACCTCCGCCAGCCAAATTGGGTACTACCGGAGCAAGGGACTCGACACTTTGGAAGAGTTGCTCAACTCCCTTCGCGAGGGGGATCGCGTCCAGCTTTTTGCTGCCGACCTGAACGCCGTGCCCATGACCACCGAGGCCACGGCCCCGGATAGTCAGCAAATGCAGGACGCCGTGGCCAAGCTCCGCCTGCGGACTCCGCTCGGGGCGGTCGACATGCCCACGGTCCTGACCCGGGTCCGAACCTCCTTCGACCCCCAGAGCCCGCTGCCCAAGCGTGTGATCTACATTGGCGATGGCCGCAGCGCCGCCAACCTGCTGGTCCCCGAGACCCTGGATCAACTGGTCGACAAGCTCGTCACCGATCGGGTGGCGGTCGGCGCGTATGTGTTGGGCGACCGGACCGACTTGCAATTGCTGGGGGCTTTGGCAACCCATACCGGTGGGGTGGTTGCCGTGGATGCTGTACCCATGAACGCCCGCCGTTTCGGCCAGTTTCTCGCGATGAGCGTGCGTGCCGAGGTCTTCTGGCCGATCCAGGCCGAGTGGCCACCGCAGTTTGTGGATGTCTACCCGGCCCGGATTCCGCCGCTACGGACTGATCGCGACAGCGTGTTGATTGGTCGCGGTCGCCTGCCGGCCGAGATCCCGATCGTCATTCGGGTGGATGGTCCGCGTCGGGGTCAGGTCCTGCGTTGGACCGCCAAGCCCCGGCCCAGTGACGATGGCTTCAACTTTCTGCCCGAGCTGGTCTCGTCGAGTCGGCGGCACAAGGGCATTGCCCTGCCCTTGGCGGGACGCGGGGGATTGGTCGAGGCCCGCCTGTCCCTCAACGATGACCTGGCCCGCCTCATGCGGTTGGGGGGACAGGCCCTGGGCATCGCCGTGCAACAAGAAGACCCGGTCGTGAAAAGCGGCTTGCTGGACCAGGCCGAACAGCTCGCCCGACGCTGTTTGGAGCTGGATGCCGAAAGCCTGGACGCCGAGTTGCTGCTGAACACGGTCAAAAGCCACTGGTTGGAGATGGCCCGCGAAGGCATCGAGGCCCAGCGATTTGATCGGGCCGCCCAGGCCGTGTTTCGGGTGTTGCGGATCGACCCCGAGAACGAAGAAGCCAGCAAGATGGTCCGGCAATTGCCGCAGGCCGCTCGTGCAGCCGCCCAATTGGCCAATCCTGGCGATCCGGCGGGCGATGCGCCCCAGGCCCCACCCGGGGCTGCCGACCCGCAGGACTAAGTTTCGCGGGTTCTTCTCAGTTGTGGCTTGCCAGCCGAGGGGGCCTTCGGTTCTGCTAGTTGAAAGGTCGATCCGCCGCCGTGGGCCGTAGGGCACCGGCGGTGGCTTGCCCACCATGTGCCTCAGACCGTGCCGAACCTCATGCGGCGAACCAACGCGCCCCCCAGCAAACGACGACGTGCCCTGGTCCGTGGGAATCGCACCCGTGCGGTCCAACGGGGCGATGTGGGCATTCCCCTCAGTCGGGGAGATTTGCCCGGCGGTCGTCAGCCGTTGGGGACCCGCGAGCCGCCCGAGGACTACTACGAGCCGCAGGAGGAAACGCCCAAGCCGTTGCGGATGATCGTCCGCCCGCCGGGCGAGGGCTTTCGGCATGTGGTCACGCCCGAGCAGGTTCGGGCCCGGCTGGCCGAGCTGCCCCAGGAATTTCTGGTGGATTTGGAACGGGTGCAGCTTGCCCGCATGACCCGCAAGAAGCTGCAATCGCAGAGCTACGGCATGCAGTGGGGGACGACCATTTACCTGTACCCCATGGAAGACGACCTGACCGAACGCTACGGCTTGCCCCCTACGCCGAGTCAGCGGATCGAGGCCCAAATGTACGGCGGGCGATGGCGGCAGGTGGGCGGCATTTGGGAGTTGGTCTGGAGCGAGGAAGCCATTCAGGACTTCTACCTCAACAACATTCTGATCCACGAACTGGGCCACTTGGTGGACCAGCGGAACACCAGCACCACCGACCGCGAACGGTTTGCCGAGTGGTTTGCCATCGAGTACGGTTACCGGCCGACCCGATCGAAGCGTCCCCGGGTGGTGCGGCGGCGACACCACAAACTCTCGGGCGACTGACTTGTGCGGCTTAGCCAGTTGGTTTGTAATGCGGTTGAGGAAATCGTCGCGTTTTCCTCCCACGAATCGCGGAAGCGTGCAGTATAGGGGAATGGAGGCGATCCGTCCCCAGGTGGGCAATTCCCCCACCGGCTGTGGTTGTTTTCCCTCATAAGCAGGGAATGTGTCCGCTCTTAGAAGTTTGCAATTGGCTCTGGCCCGTGTTGAGGAACCCCCTGTGATGCGACTGGTCTTGCTTTGTCTGGCGGCCGTTTTGTGCCTGCCGGCCGCACCTCTGAGTGCTCAGCCGTCGTCCGATGCCCAGCAGAAGGTTGTCGAGCTGAACGGGCTGATTCGGGAGGCCAGCGGACACCTGCGAGCCCGGCGGAATCCGCAAGCCGCCGAGGCCGTGGGCAAGGCCGAGGCCCTGCTCAAGCAGCTTGATGCCGAGGTCACCGATCCTGGAGCCCGGCGGTTTCTCAACAACTTCACCTCGCAAGTCGAGTCGATGAAGAAGAACCTCGCGGATCGCGGGGTCGAGATTCCGGCCGCGGGCGCGGCTCCGGCCAATCCGCCAGCCGGCAACGCTCCCCAGCCCAATGCTCCAGCCGGGGGAGTGTCGTTTGTCCGCGATGTGGCTCCGATGCTGACCCAGAAATGTGGCCGCTGTCACGCGGGCAACGCCGCCCGCGGTGGCTTCAGCCTGGCCTCCTATCAGGCCCTGATGCGAGGGGCCAACGGACTGCGGGTCGTGCAACCTCGCCAAGGCCGCGATAGCCGGATTGTCGAGGTTATCGAATCCGGCGACATGCCCCGAGGCGGGGCGCGGGTGACACCACAGGAAATGCAGAGTTTAGTCGCTTGGATCGACGCCGGGGCGACCTACGACGGACCGAATCCGGCTGGTCCCATCACCGCCGGTGGTAACGCCGCGGCGGCTCCGGCCCAACCCGAAATGCCCCGGCTGACCGCCGAGAGCCCCACCGGTCGCGAGACGGTCAGTTTCGGCGAGGACATTGCTCCCATGTTGGCCAACAATTGCACAAGCTGCCACGGGGCCAACAATCCCAGCGGCGGCCTGGGAATGAACACCTTTGCGCGATTGCTCCGCGGTGGCGACTCGGGTCGGATTATCGAACCCGGTAAGGGTGGCGA
>JBJHDE010000014.1:13196-15280 GCA_050486385.1 Planctomycetales bacterium
GGGCAGCACCTGGTTCGTCGACGAATTCGAGTCGTTCGACGACTTTGACAACTGGGATCGCTGCATCACTCGTGGCATGCCACCCTCCATGCTGCCGTTTCATTACAACAACGGCATACAGGTCATGCAGGTCCCGGGCTATGTCGTCATTCGCCTGGAAATGATCCACGAAACCCGGATCATCCCCGTGGATGGACGACCGCCGCTGCCCGATGAAATGATTGCCAAGGTCGAGACCTGGATTAACGAAGGCGCTCGCTTCGATGGCCCCTCGCCCGAGATGCCCACGCAGCAGGTGGCGGCGGTGGCCATGGCCAAGAGCATGTCGCACGAACAGCTTGCCGAGCAGCGGATCGAACAGGGCCTGCAGAACTGGCAGTTGGCCAATCCCAGAACCAACCCGCAGGTCGTCAAGACCGACAACTTCACCCTGATTGGCAACATTCCTCCCGAGCGGCTCGAAGAGGTTGGCAAGAAGGCCGAGACCGTCTACGTGAAGGTGGCCCAGCAGCTTGGACAGTCGACCGACAAGCCGTTGATCAAGGGCAAGCTGACGCTGTTTGTCTTTGATCGCCGGTTCGAGTACGCCGAGTTCGGCACGATGGTCGAGCGGCGCGAGTTGCCGCGCGACTGGCGGGCCCATTACCGCTACACCGTGATCGACGCCTACGGGGCTTTGGCTCCGCCGGATGAACGGCGCGATTCGATCGAACGGGCCATCGCCGAGCAAGTGGCCGGCGTATATCTCGAGAGCCTGGGCAACGTGCCCGAGTGGTTTGGCGTCGGTGTCGCGCGGGCGATTTCGGCCAAGGTCGACAGTCAGAGTCCCGCCGTCGACGACTGGAATCAGCGTCTCAGCGGGATTGTCGCCAAGATCAGCAAGCCCGAAGACGTGTTGACTGGGGCCTCGGGCCTGAGTGACGCGGCCGTGGCCTACTACGGTTTTGGCAAATCGTTGGCCGACGCCGGCCGTGGGGCCAGTCTCAAACAGTTTATCCAGCGGATTCAGGAAGGCGGCGACTTCGACGCGGCCTTCCAAGCGGCATTCCGTGGGCCGCCCGATCAGGTTGTGGGTGGCTGGCTGCGAGGCGGCGGCTCGCGGCGATAGGTCCGTCTGTTGGATGATCTTGGCCCCGATGGTGATGGTCGCGACGTCCCCGGCTGGGCTGCCAAGTTGACGGATTCTTCCACGGGCGATGCGTTGATTCAGCTCGCCGGGCAGAGCCTTGTGCTGCTGCCCGAGCGAGCTGTTTTTTGGCGCGAACAGGCCGCCCTGTTGGTGGCCGATCTGCATTGGGGCAAGGCGAGCAGCTTCCGTGCTCAAGGCATTGCCGTGCCCGAGCCCCTGGCCGCCGATCTGGCGCGGCTCAGCCAGGCTTTGAAGCGGACCGCTGCCCGGCGGCTGATCATCTTGGGCGACCTGCTGCACGCCCGACTGCCCGAGCATGCGCCGGTCGAGCCGATTTTGGCTTGGCGGCGGAGCCTGGGTGATGTCGAGTGCTGGTTGATCCGCGGGAATCACGATCACCAAAGTGGCGATCCGCCAGAAGAATGGCGAATTCGCTGCGTTCAGGAACCCTGGCCGTGGGGGCCGTTCGCCTTGCGGCACACGCCTCCGGCGGATTGTGCGTCCGACGGCTACGCCCTGGCCGGGCATCTCCACCCGGCCGTGGTCCTGGGACGCGGGCACCAACGCCTGCGAATCCCCTGCTTTTGCTTTGGCCCACGGCAGGGCCTGTTGCCGGCATTTGGCAGCTTCACGGGCACCTCGGTCATTCGGCCCCGGCGGGGCGATCGCGTCTTTGGCATCGCCGAGGCTTCCGTCGTGCCGATCCCTATCGGTTAGCGTGAGTTGACGCCTTCAAATCCGCCGAGGCGGCTCGTAGGATTCTGGCGACGGTGAAGCAACCCCCGAGATCCTCGCGTCCGCGCGTGTTCGCCGTATTGCCTCAGGATGCCAGCAGCCACTCGGGCCAGGGTCCGAGCGGCAGTCCGATTGACGCGGACACGAGGACTCTCTCACTCGTCTCTCGAATGAGGAGATCCTCCGATGATGCGTGCAACATGTGTATGGTGTGTGGCGG
>JBJHDE010000014.1:15290-20845 GCA_050486385.1 Planctomycetales bacterium
TGGCGGTTGTCGCCACAATCGTCGCGGTGGCCTGGCTTGCCACGGTGCCGACTGGGCCGCAGGCGCGGGCGGCCGATGAAGCGTCGCTTGAAGGGACTTCGTCCGAGTTTCAGGAGGTGGTTGCCGAGATGCGGGCCGACAAGGACGCGGTCGAGCAGCGGCATGCCGAGCTACTGGAGAAGCGCTACGATCTGTCGGACCAACCGGCCGAAGGCGTGACCATGAGTCGCGGCAAGCCTGTGCAGGCGGGGGTGCGCGTCAAGCTGCCCGACGATGTCACCTGGGAGCAGCTTAGCGAAATGTCGCCGGCTGAGATTAAGCAGCAGGGACTGTGGCCGCAGGGCTTTTTGCCGTTGCCGCACCCGAATCATCCCGAAGGTGGAATGCTGTTTCCCGAGCATCACATCAAAGAAGTCAAGCGGCAGGAGGGCCGCGACCTGGAGCGGTTCGACCTGGACTTTGATTTGCCCGAGCACCTGCTCCCTGAGTTTCCGCCGGCGATCTTTCTGACGACTCGGCTCGATCTGGGTGACGTCTCGCAGGGCGAGCTGGTCACGATTCGCAACTTCAATCGCTTGTTCAAAGACATTTTGAACCCCAAGCAGTTGGAAGGCCTGAGATTGCTGGTCACGCCGTTTCCACAGCAGCAGTTCAACGCCACCGAGGAGCGTCGCAGCTTGCATGCGCATCTGGGTGTGACCTGTTTTGACTGCCATGTCAACGGTCATACCAACGCGGCCACGCACCTGGTCGGCGATATTCGGCCCCAAGAGTTTCGGCATCGGATCGACACGCCGACCTTGCGGGGTGTGAACGTGCAACGATTGTTCGGATCGCAGCGGGCGCTTCGCAGCATTGAAGATTTCACCGAGTTTGAACAGCGGGCGGCCTATTTCGATGGCGACCCGATTTATGCCCAGAAGAAGGGCGTGAACATTCTGGAACGCGGCAGCCAGGTCCACTTCATGGCCGAGTTTCAGGCGTTGTTGGACTTCCCGCCGGCTCCCAAGCTGGACGTATTGGGCTACCTCGATCCAGACCAGGCCACCGAGCAAGAGCTGCGCGGCCAGGATCTGTTCTTCGGCAAAGCCAAGTGCGGCGAGTGCCACCCGGCCCCGCATTACACCGACAATACGATGCACAATCTGCGGACCGAACGGTTCTACGAGCAGCAGGAGTACAACGGCCGCGTGGCCGCCGGCGATGGCCCGATCAAAACCTTCCCGCTCCGTGGCATCAAGGAGTCGCCCCCTTACCTGCACGATAGCCGCTTGATGACCCTGGAAGACACCGTCGAGTTCTTTAACCTGGTGCTGGGCGTGAAGCTCACCCAGGACGAAAAGGCCGACTTGGTGGCCTTCTTGCGGTGTCTGTAGTCGCTGGACTCAACCCGGCCCAGTGCGCAACTTGTATCACGCGAGTTTTTGCCTCCGAGCCGAGCGCCTGTCAGGCCCTCGGCTCGGGGTGGTGTGCGCATGCCGTTGTTCACGTCAGGCCCCAGGCACCTACCGACGATTGCCTTGCAGCAGTTGTTGAATGCCGTAGGTAAAGAATGTGAACAGGCTGAACCGTGTGGCATCTTCCGCCGGCTTGTACCGCAGGACAAGAATATCGCCGGGTTGAACGAGGATGCGTTCCCGGGGATCATCCAACGCGCGGGCCAGGTCGACGGAAATGGTGAACTGCTGGCCGCAGGGAGCCCGGCGAATGACGAACAGTTGCGTCGGGGCAATATCGACCATGCCGCCGATTGCCCCCATGCCACCACCGGCGTTGCCACTGCCGCTGAGCGAATTGCCGCCCGCCAGCGAGATGGCTTGCAACACGTCGAGGTCGTAATCGCGGGGCAATACGTGCTCGCCCGGTGGAAGCAGGCCCTGGGTGTAAAACACCTCGGTCTCGCGATTCTCAATCAGCACGATGTCGCCATCGTGCAGGATCACCGCCTCGGGCGGGAAATTGGGAACCTGCCCCGGCGGTAGTCGCAAGGGAATGACCGTGACGTTGGGGCTGTCGGGCAGTATCGGCGGGCACCGACAGGGCTTGTTCTGGGTGGACCCATGCACGCCCTGAACCAACTCGTCGTACCAGTCCGAGGCGTGCGGGTCTTTGCGGACAATCTTGACGACCGGCTGGGCGTTCACCCCGGGCAGTCCGCCAGTGGCCACCAACGCCCGCAGCACATCGTTGCTGCCGACCTCCAGCGGAACAATCTGGCTGACCCCTTCCTGGGATTCCACCCGCACCGCGGTCCCGACGCCGGCTCCCCCGTGTCCCTGAAAGCTATCGCGGCGGACGACGATGACCTCGATCGTGCGGCGACGCACCAGCGAGACCAAAATCTCGGCGGCGTCGGGCAGCAGCAGCGGAGGCGAGCCGGTCGTGTAAGCCGCCAGGATCCGCCGTCGGGCCTCTTCGATGGTCAGGCCACGCACCTCCAGCGGTTCGATCAGCGGCAAGTGGATCGAGCCATCTTCCTGGACCGGAATCGGCGTGCCGACCGACGGCGGCAGATCGCTGCCCGCGGGCGTGGGATTCACCGGCGGCGGAGCATCGATCGGGCCAAGCACTCCTTTGATATACACCCCGAGCACGTCGCCATGGTCCAGCCGGTAATCGCCCATCGCCGGCCGGACCAGTCGCGATAGGTCAATCGGCTGGCGATCGGCCCGGGGTTCGGCCAGCAATTCGGGCGGCAATCGGCTGGCGGGAACGCCACTGACCGGGGCCAGCAAGGCCGTGCAACCGCTCGATGCCAACAGCATTCCCACGGCCAGTAGGCTGGCGGCGAGTCGTACATGCGGCGAGGATTGCGAAGTGCCCATCATGGCGAGATTGTGTGGGGAACGGCACGGCTGGGCCTGGCCCAGGTCAACGGCGATCATCGATGCGTCGGCGGCAGGCGGCTCATCTGTTCCAGCGGGGGACGATCCTGTTGGGCCCAGGGGTGACGACTGCCCGGCCGACGCCAAGGCAGCACGTTGGTCAAGGGTTCAAGCGTCTCAAACGGTTCGTGCGGGGGCAGCGTGATCGGCGGCCGTTTGGGTTCGGGCTCGTCGACGTGCAGGGCGGGCAATCCGTCTTCGCCCACCGGAGTCATGGGCCCCAACGCCCGATCGAACACCGGCGGCGTCGATGCGTCGAGCCAACTTTCCGCCTCGATCCGTCGCGCCTCGGCCGGGGTGAACCACGGCGTTTCCGGAAATCCCATCCCTGGGCCCGAAGCTGGCCCCAACCGTTCGGGCTCGGGCTGTGGCCCTGGCTCGGGTGGCCGTGGGGGCACGGGTGGCTGGTCCTCGGGTGAATCGTCCAGTGGCCGCGGTTCGTGCCACAACCGCGGCGGGTGAAACTCCGGCAGCGGTTCGCTGGGGTCAACCGGCTCGACGACGGGCGATGCCGGTTGCGGTGGGCCGGGGTACTCGTAGGTCAGCACCTCGGGACGGGCTTGCGCCCCCACCGGAATGCTGTGAAAGCGGCCGATGCCTTCTTGTTGAGCGGCGGCCACACCTTCCTTCCAACCGGCAAACCACGCTTGGACCCGATTGTAGCCCTCGGCACTACGGAACTGATGGCCCCAGTAGTGCCGCGGCGGAAACAGCGGCGTGCAGCCCTCGCCGCCGTTGGCCACCTCTTTGTAGCCAGCCAAAAAGCCCTTCTGAAAGTCATACTGGCAGGGCAGGCTCTTGTAGGCCGACGCCCGCTTCTGCCAGGCCTCGTTGGCGGCAAAGTAGTGCTTGACCCGCACAACCGTGTTGTCGAGCTGCTCGTTGTAAGCCAACTGATCGGCAATGCCCCGGCAACCGCCGGTGGTCAGCAACACCCACACCCCGCACACCGCCCACAACGCCCGACCGGGGCGGTGGCTGGTGGATTGCGGGAGTGAGGTCTGCCAATTCATGCGGAACCATCCATGATGCCGAGTCGCGCGGGGCCAGGCCGTGATGCTGGCTGACCGATCCGTGGGGGCTGGCGCATTCCCAGGCCCCGAGGGACTCGTGGCCGCCGAGTGAACCGTTATTCTGGTTATCGGACCCCGCGGGTCGCCGCATCTTGGCCGCCCCGAGTGGCAAGCGGGCATTTCGCGGGATAATGATTGAAATACGACGGGTGATACGTGCCATTCGCCTCGTAGCTGCCGCACGCCCTGGCACGGTTGTTCCGGTCGGGGCCCATGATTGGTCTGGGGCCCATGATTGGTTTGGGGCGATTGGACGAATGGTGCGGGTGCGATGTGGCCCGCCACGACGACGACTTTCGGGAAGGACGCCTTGATGAGCCTGCCGGTTGCCCCGCCACCCAACGAGCCGATGCCGCCGCCCTTGCCTGGGCAAAACGCCTTGGCAAGCCTCGGGCGAGCCACCTTTTTTGCGTTTCGGGCGGCCTGGCATCTGCCCGCCGGCCTGCTGCGACCCCTTTCGGTGGCCGGTCAGTGCGTGCATCTGGGGCTGGCTTCGGTGCCGCTGATTCTGGCTGCCGGCGCCAGCATTGGCGTGGTGAGTTGGCTGCAAGCGCGGACCCTGCTGAGCGACTTCGGCAGCGAAGCCCAATTGCCCGGCGTGGTGGCCGTGTTCATTGTGCTGGGCATTGGGCCGGTGCTGACCGCCCTGGTGACCGCCGGTCAGGTCGGCGCTCGAATGGGCGCCGAATTGGCCGCCATGACCATCAACGAACAGGTCGATGCCCTGCATGCCATGGGGCTGTCGGCGGTGCAGCATCTGGTGGTCAGCCGGGTGTGGGCCTGCGTGATCATGCTGCCCTTGCTGACCATCACGCTGGACTACACGGCCCTGGCGGCCGCCTGTTTGGCCGAATGGCTGGGTGGGGAACTCGCGCCCGCCGCCTTCTGGGCCCGGTCGATGGACTTGCTGACCCTGCAACGCATGGTGCCGGCGACGCTATCCAGCGTGGTGTTTGGCTTGATCATCGGTCTGACGGGCTGCTGGTACGGCCTGCATCCTGACACCGGCACCGAGGGCGTGGGCCGGGCAAGCACCCACAGCGTGGTGACCTCGATGCTGCTGATTCTGCTGGTCAACGTCGTGTGGGTGCGAGCCACAGAGTGGGTGCTCCGCGGATAATTCCGGTGACCCGCCCCACACGCGATGAAGTCAGCACAGGCCGGGCTCAGCGCTTGCTGACGCTGTCGACCATCTTGGTGAAGGCCTCTTCATGGCGGGCGATGGTCGCCTTGGGGCCGGTGAACTTGAGAAACACCTGGGTGTTGTCGGAGATCAAGATCGCCCCCAGCATGCGGTAATTCTCAAAGCTCTCGGCCGGGGCGAAGGGGCCACGGCGATCGCTGAAGGTCCCGCTGATGTCGACCACATGGACCTCGACATCGCCGATCTTCTTCTTCTCGATCTTGGGCTCTTCGGCATCGCCAAACTGGGCCGCCCACCGATCGACATTGGCCTGCACCGAGCCACCAGCCACCATCACCGTCAGCCGGCCGTCTTGCTCGTCGCCGTCGGCCTTGCCCGCCGAAAACTCGTGTTCAATGATCCGCACGGCTGGCTGCTTGGCCTCGAAGCCCTCGGGAACGGCCAGCTTCAAGC
>JBJHDE010000015.1:0-6221 GCA_050486385.1 Planctomycetales bacterium
TCCCCGAGTCGTGGCTCGAGTCGTGGGCCACGTTCGACTCGCCGCTGGGTCACCACCCTGACCGCAATCTCGTGCCTGGCGTGGAGATCTCCTCCGGGTCGTTGGGCCATGGTCTTCCACTCGGGGTCGGTGTCGCGCTCGGCCTGCGAGCGGGTCTCCGAGACGTTGGCCATCGCCTCGTCGACTCGGGCGTCGATGTCGGCCAGACGGTTCCGCCGCCGCGAGAGTTCAATCATCTCGATCTGGGTCTCGGCGATCGTGCGTTGCAGTCGCGAGACCTCGCCACGCAGGTGGACCAGGTCGGCCAGATCCTGCTTGCGATTGCGGAGCATCAGCCCCAGCGTCCCGGTCAGCCCCAGCTTCTGCTCGCGATCGCGAATGAGCTGGTAATCCTCCTGCAACTCGTTCAGCCGCCGGTCCACGGCGTTGAGTTCCTGGGTTACCTGCTCGGTCTGGGCCAGCAGGCCCTCGGGACCCTCGCGGCGACCGGCTAGACGGGCGTTCTCTTGAGCCAGCGGACGCACCAGGCGATGCGAGGTCTCGGCCTGGCGGATGGCCTCGGCGTATTGGGTCTGGGCGGCCAAACGCCTCAGTTCGGTGGTACGCTCGGTCAACGCCCGACTCTCTTGCTCGGCGCGTCGCAGGCGGCGTTCGGCATGATCGCGCTGAAGCTTGGCCAGCCGGTCGGTCTGGCCCAACCATTGCTGTTCGGTCTCCAGGGCCTGGATCTGCTGCCGGACGGCGGCCCGCTCGGCCCGGGCCAGTTGAGTCATGGCCGTGAGCAACTCCGTCGAGCTACCGGCCGGAGGCTCGGGCCGTGGTTGCTCGAGTTCCTCCAAACGCTCGCGTTCGCGGCGGATCGCCGCCGGCAGCTCGGTCAAGCGGGCGGCTTCGGCCGCCGGACGGGCTTGCTGGGTCTGCACCTCCTGGCGGGCGGCGGTGACTTCCGCCTGGACCACGGCCAGCCGCTCTTCCAGGACCTTCAGGTCCGTCCCGCTCGGCACTTGAACGGGTTCGGGCGGAGCGGCCAGTTCCCGCTCCAGTCGCTCGGCCAGGGCCGGGGCCTCGCGGAGCATCTGCTGAAAGCGGCGGGCTCGCTCCTCGGCGGCGGTGGCCTGCTGCAAGAAGTTGCGGGTCTGCTCGTACAGGGTTTTGAGCCGGACTTGCTCTTCGGTGGGCTCGGTCTCGGCCTCCAGGGCTTTGAGGCGGGCCTCGATGTCGGCCAGCGAGGGTCGCCCCGGTTCAACCGGCTTGGGTTCAACCGGGGCGGCGGTCATCGGCTCGGGCTCGGCCGGTGGGGGCTCCTGGGCCTCAACCCCGCCGACCACAATCAGCAGGCCAACAGCCAAGCCCACCTTCCAGCCGGAGGACCAACCCATGGGCCGGCCCCCAGACCTCCTTGCGAAGGGATTTGGCAAAAGTGCTAGCAATGCTGTCTTCCCAAGACAACTCGACTTGACGATACTGGTTGACATCAGTACAGTTCTCGCGTTTCGGGCCTTCCATCTCCCCCAACTCGTGCCGTGTGGTGTTCATGACAGCCACTGTGCCTGAACGGGTCCGCCACTTGGCGCACGAGGTCCGTCGTCTGGAGCGAGCGCGGCTCCCGGAAAGCGACTCGGCGGTTTCGAGCGGGTGTCCGCCGTTGGATGCCGTGTTGCCTGCGGGAGGATTCCGTCTGGGCAGTTTAGTGGAATGGCTGGGGCCAGTCATGGGTGGAGGGGTGCGGGGATTTGCACTTCGTGCGGCGGCCGCGGCGTGTGGCCCTTCCTTGGGGGCGACCCCCACCGGCGACACGCCCCAACCGCGATCGCTGGTGGTGATTGATCCCGAGGGCGTGCTGTATCCCCCGGCGGTTTGGGCGGCGGGCATTGATCTTGAGCGGACCGCCTGGGTGCGGGCTCAGCGGGTGGTCGATCAGCACTGGGCCGCGTTGGAGGCCCTGCGGTGTCCGGGCGTGGGGGCCGTGATGTGGTGGCCGGCCCGTTTGGATGATCGCCAGTTTCGGCGATTGCAACTGGCCGCCGAGCAGGCGGGCAGCTTGGGGCTGTTGATCCGTTCGGCCGCCTGCCGGCATCAACCGAGCTGGGCCGATGTGCGGATCGAGGTCGAACCGCGGCGGCTGGCCTCACGGCCCCGGGCGCGGATCTCGGCCGCATCGGAAACGCGGGGGTTTCGGCTGACGGTGTTGCGCGCCCGCGGGGCGGCGGTTCGGCAGACGGTCGAGGTGCAGTGGGATGATGCGACGAACACTGTGCGTGTGGTTCCCCCATTGGCCCCTGCAACGGTTGCTGGTGCAACGGCCCGCGTTGCGGGGGCAGGCCGTGGTGGTGGCTGAACCCGCCCCGGCCGGCGGAGGACGGGTGCGGTGTGGCTCGCGGCAGGCGTTGCGGTTGGGCGTGCGATTGGGCATGCCGCTGGCCGAGGTCATGGCCCTGAGTGGCGGCGGCGATCCGACGGTGACTTGGCACATGGAACCGCATACCCCGGAGGCCGACCGTGCCATGCTGGAGACCTTGGCCGTTGAGTGCGAAACCGAGAGCCCCTGGGTCAGCCTGGCCTACGAGCCTGATCCCGACAGTCTGCTGTTGGATCTCTCGGGCTGTGGGCGGTTGCATCCCAACCTGGGCCGCCTGGCCCGAGGGCTCCATCGTCAATTGACCGATCAAGGCTGGGTGGTCCGCGTGGTCGTGGCCGAGACCCCAGCGGCCGCCTGGGCGATTGCCCGCTTTGAAACGCCCGGCTCTTCGTCCCGGCCACGCGATGTGCGGATCGTTCCGGCAACGGGCCTGCTGGAGGCCCTGCGCGACCTGCCCCTGGCCGCCCTGCGGCTGACACCCGCGATGCTGCGGCAGTTTCAGGAGTTGGGCTTAGAGACCGTGGGGCAGCTTCTGGCCCTCAACCGCGCGAGTTTGCCGGCCCGCTTTGGTCCGGAACCGGGTCGGCGGCTGGACGAGCTGCTGGGGCGTTGGGGCGAACCGCCGCCGCCCCAGCGTCCCACGGCATCCGCCCATGTTGAGCAAGACTGCGAGCATCCGTTGACCCACCCCGCGGCCTTGCGGCACATGCTGGAATGGACCGTCGGCCAGGCGATCGAGCGGCTGGGCTCGCCGACATGCGGCGTCTTGCGGTTGGCCTTGCGGTTGCGATGCGAAGGCGGACCAGCCTACGAGCACGAAGTGCCACTCTACCGGCCGACCCGTTCGGTCAAGCATCTGGTCGAGCTGATCGAACTCGAACTGGAACGCCGCGATCCCGGGCGCCCCATCCTGGCCCTGAGGGTCGAGGTGCTCGAGACCCAACCGCTGGAGCGGCGGCAGGTCGATTTGTTCAACCATCGGGCCGAACGCGCCACGGCCGCTTGGCACCGCCTGGTGGATCGGCTGACCGGCCGGCTGGGACGCGCAGGCGTGGCCCGGGCGGTGTTGGTCGCCGATGCCCAACCTGAATGCGCTGCCCGGATGGTGGCCTGGGTGGATCGCGCTACGGTGGCGGCCACGGCCGATGAGCCCCACCGCGCCACGGCCGCCTTCCGCCCAATGTGCCTGATCGCCCCGCCGCGGCCCTTGCTGGTGATGGGCCCCAGCGACAGCCGCCCGCCCGCGCGGTTTGGTTATGAAGGCACGATTTATGAAACACATCGCTGGTGGGGCCCCGAGCGGATCGAGACCGGTTGGTGGCGTGGCGCAGCGGCCCGCCGCGATTACTTCCGCCTGGAGACCCACGACGCCCGACGGCTCTGGGTCTTCCGTTGCCTGGACCAGAACCGTTGGTATCTGCACGGCTGGTTCGATTGAGTCGGCGATTGGCGTCGGGCTGCAAAATCAACAGGCCACCAGGGCCGCCAGCGCTGTTCCCACACTTTTGCAGGAAGCCGCAAGTTTCCCACCCGGTTATGTCTCATCCCTCGTCGCCGTATGTCGAGTTGCATTGCCGGACGAATTTCACGTTTTTGGCCGGGGCGTCGCATGCGGATGAGTTGGTGCAAACGGCCCAGAGCCTGGGGCTGGGTGGGCTGGCGGTGACCGATGTGAACACCTTAGCGGGTGTGGTGCGGGCTCATACAGCCGCCAAGGAGTTGGGATTTCCGTTGATCATCGGGGCCGAGTTGGTATGCGACGATGCCCCGGCGGTGGTCGTCTGGGTGCCCGACCGAGCCGCCTACGGCCGGCTGGCCCGCTTGATCACCGTGGGGCGTCGCCGGGCGAGTAAAGGCGAGTGTGCGTTGAGCTGGTCGGACCTGGCCGAGCATGCCCAGGGGCTGCTGGCGGGCGTGCTGTTGACCTCGCGGGGCCCCGTGACGCCACGTGACGTGGGCCGCCTGGCCGAGGTGTTTGGCGATCGGCTGTACGGCGTGGTCGAGTTGCATCGCGGCCCCGGCGATCGCCAGCGGATTCACGCGGCCGAGGCCCTGGCCCAGCGAACCGGCCTGCCCCTGTTGGCCGCCGGCGACGTGCATTATCACACGCCCGAGCGTCAGGTCTTGCACGATGTGCTGACGGCCATCCGCCATCGCGCGACCGTGGCCGAGGTGGCCGGCCAGTTGCTGCCCAACGCCAGCCGGCATTTGAAATCGCCCGCACAAATCGAACGGCTGTTCGCCCGCTATCCGTCCTGGGTGGCACGGACGACAGAAGTGGCCAGCCGTTGCCAGTTCTCTTTGGATGAACTCCGTTATGAATACCCCGAGGAGTTGGCCCCGTCCGGCGTTTCGCTCAGCCAACACCTCGCCCGGTTGGTGTGGGACGGCGCGCGGCAGCGCTATCCTCAGGGGCTGCCCGAGCGGGTCCGCGGGCTGATTGAACACGAACTGGCCTTGATCGCCGAACTGCGCTACGAGGCCTATTTTCTGACCGTGTGGGATTTGGTGCGGTTTGCCCGCGGGCGATCGATCCTGTGCCAGGGACGCGGGTCGGCAGCCAATAGCGTGGTGTGTTATTGTCTGGGTGTGACCTCGGTGGATCCCGAGCGGATCGATGTGCTGTTCGAGCGCTTTATCAGTAAGGAGCGAAACGAGGCCCCTGACATCGACATCGATTTTGAACATCAACGCCGCGAGGAGGTATTGCAGTACATTTATGAAAAGTACGGTCGCGAGCGAGCCGGGATGACGGGCGTGGTGATCACCTACCGGCCGCGCTCGGCGGTCCGCGACGTGGGCAAAGCCCTGGGGCTGTCGTTAGGGCGCATCGACGCCTTGGCGAAGCTGTTGGGGTATCACGCCACCACGGCCGAGGACCTGGCCCAGCGGTGTCGCGATGTGGGGCTCGACCCCGAACGCGGCGTGGGGCAACGGCTGGTCGAATTGGTAAGCCAGCTTCAGGGCTTCCCGCGGCATCTTTCGCAACACGTGGGCGGAATGGTCATGACCCATGGCCCCTTGTGCGAACTGGTGCCCATCGAAAACGCCGCCATGCCCGGCCGAACGGTCATTCAATGGGATAAAGACGATCTGGACGCCCTGGGGATTCTTAAAGTCGATTGCTTATCGCTGGGCATGTTGTCGGCCCTGCGGCGGGCGTTTGAACTTGTCGAGCGGCACGCCGGCCGATCGCTGACCCTGGCCAGCGTGCCCCGCGAGGACCCGACGGTCTACGATATGATTTGCCGGGCCGAGACCGTGGGCGTGTTTCAAATTGAAAGCCGGGCCCAAATGACCATGCTGCCGCGACTCAAACCGCGTTGCTTTTATGATTTGGTCATTGAAGTTGCCATCGTGCGGCCCGGGCCCATTCAAGGCAAAATGGTGCATCCCTATTTGAAACGGCGGACCGGCGAAGAACCCATCACTTACCCCAACGAGGCCATCCGCCAGGTTCTGAAAAAAACCCTGGGAGTGCCCTTGTTTCAAGAACAGGCCATGCGGCTGGCCGTGGTGGCCGCGGGCTTTTCTCCGGGCGAGGCCGATCAGCTTCGCCGCGCGATGGCCGCTTGGCGACGCCCAGGGTTGATCGACCAGTTTCGTAAGAAACTGCTAGATGGCATGACCGCCCGGGGCCTGGACGCCGAGTTTGCCCAGCGGGTGTATCAGCAGATTCAGGGGTTTGGCAAATACGGCTTTCCCGAATCGCACGCGGCCAGTTTCGCGCTGTTGGTCTATGTCTCGGCCTGGTTGAAGTGGCATTACCCAGCGGCGTTCACCGCGGCGCTGTTGAACAGCCAGCCCATGGGGTTTTACGCCCCGGCTCAGTTGGTTCGAGAACTCCAGCGCCGCGGGGTCG
>JBJHDE010000015.1:6231-9356 GCA_050486385.1 Planctomycetales bacterium
TCCATGCCAGTGGATGGGAAAGCGATCTCGAACCCGCCGAGGCGCGGCCCGCCAGCGAAGCACCGACCGCCAGCGAAGCTCAACCGGCGGCCGATTCCTCGCCGAACGGCTGGGCCTTGCGACTGGGTTTGCACCTGGTGCGGGGCCTGGCCGAGCCACACGCCCGGGCCATCGAGGCCGCCCGTCGCGCAGCGGGCCGGTTTGAGCATTGGCAGGACTTTGTGCGTCGCTGTGCGTTGCCGCGGGGGGTGCTGGTGCGGTTGGCCCGGGCCGACGCGTTCGAGTCGCTGGGGCTCTCGCGGCGGCAATCGCTGTGGCACATGCTGGGCAGCGAGCCCGAGCCGCCCCTGTGGAACGGCCTGGACGATGACGAGCCCCCCGAGCCTTTGCCGGTGATGAGCCAGGGCGAGGAGATCATCGCCGACTACGGCACCGGCGGACTGTCGCTCAAGGGCCATCCCATGGCACTCGTCCGCGAAGAACTCACCCGGCTGGGCATCCGTCCCTGCCAGGACCTGAAGAGCCTGCCGCATGGGCGATTCATCCGCACGGCGGGGATCGTGTTGTTTCGGCAACGCCCGAGCACGGCCAAGGGGATTGTGTTCATGACCCTGGAAGACGAGACGGGGATCGCCAATCTCATCGTCCGGCCCACCATCTGGGAGCGAGATTTCAAGCCCGCCCGGCTGGCGACGTTGATGCTGGCCAGTGGTCGCATCGAGAAGCACGGCGAGGTGATCCACGTGCTGGTCTCGAAGATCGAGGACCTCTCGCGGATCGTCAGCGGCCTGGCCACCAAGAGCCGCGATTTCCGCTGAGCCATGGCTTTCTTGGGCCACGCTGGGCGGCTCTCGGGCCCGGTCACGGACCCTGCGGATTCGGAGACCAGCCCAGAAGTCTTCCCCCAAGTGGAATGGGAGGCCAGCTTGATGCCTCGAAAACTGGCGATATATTGATGCATAAGGAACTCCATCATGACGACGCCATCCACCCAGGGCGCAGCCAGTTCGGCGGCCCTGACCGAACTTGCCGCTCTGGAGCAGGCCGCCGAGTGCCTGCGCGTGCTGGCCCATCCCCATCGGCTGCGGATGGTGCAGATGCTGTTGCGCGGCGAGTACACCGTGGGCGAGTTGGCGGCCTCGTGCGAGATTCCCAGCCACATGGCCAGCGAGCACCTGCGGCTGATGCAACGGTGTGGCTTTTTAGATAGCGACAAGCAAGGCCGCCGCCGCTTCTACCGCGTGATCGAGCCCCACTTGGCCAACATCATGGCCTGCATCGAGAGCCGCTTTGGCTAGTCGGCTCAGAATCGCACGCCCACCATACCGCGGGCATTGACCGGGGCCCCTGGGAAGATTTGCAATTCGTTCACGCTGCCCACGGCGTAGTTGTTGTCGAAGACGTTCTCGACATACAAATCGGCGTTCCAACGACCATAGCGGTAGAACACACCCGCATCGCAGCGGGTGTAGGCTGGCAGCAGTACTGTATCGGCCAGATTGGCCGAACGGCTGCCCACGTAGAACAGGCCCAACCCCAAACCCAGGGTTTGATTTGTGGTTTGGACCACATTGTAGCGGGTCCACAGGTTGGCGGTGTGTAGCGGCACATTCCGCTGCCGCTGCCCCTGGATCACTGGGTTCAACGAATCGGTCAGCTCGGTATCGGTGTACGAGTAACCGCTGAACACGCTCCAACGATCCGTGAGCGCCCCGATCAACTCCAGCTCGAAGCCTTGGGCTCGCTCCTGACCGACTTGAAAGAACAGCGGTCCCATCGGCGTGACATCAGTAAACGGCGTGTTGTCGCGGGTGATGTGGAAGGCGGCGGCGTGCAGGCTCAGGTTTTCCAGCAGCAGCGCTTTGATGCCTACCTCGTAGCTCTCCCCCAGTTCCGGACGCAGCGACTCCAGCGTGAAGCCGGCAATTCCGCCGGGTGGGGTAAACGATTGACTGTAGGTGAAGTAGCTCATCAGTTCGCCCGGCAATGGCGAGTAGATCACGCCCGCCCGGGGGCTGGTGCGATCGAACGTCTCCTCGTCTTCCACCAGCAGTGGTCCGATGGTCCGTTGCGATTTGAAGTCCACCGAGTCGAACCGCACCCCACCAAACACCTGCCAATGCTCGGATAGTTCGACAAAATCTTGAACAAAGAAACCACGGCGGGCCTGCCGAGTCACGGGAAAGTCGGCCGAGAAGATCTCGGGGCCCACAGGCAACGGCGGATACTGCGGATTCAGGCCGTCGATGGGAGCAAACTGATTCAGCCCAAACTGACTCTGGGCGTTGTAGTACACGAATTCGGTTCCCGCGAGCACGCGATGCGTCAACGGTCCGGTTTCAAACTCGCCCGTTACGCTGGCGATTAAACTCGACGAGCTTTCACGATTCGAGAACGTTTGTCGTCCCCGGAAGAACTGCGTCGGCCCAATCTGCTGCAGCGGAAAGGTCTGCACGCCAGGAAACTCGTAGAACACCGTCGAGGCGCCTACCTGCATGGCCCAGTTGTCGCTGAGGATATGCTGAAATACCAGCGAGGTGCGATAATCCTGCGTGTTCAAAAAGTCGGCATTGGGGTCACCAAAGTAGGTCTCGGGCGCAAAGAACTCCGGGTCGCCACCCAACGCGGGAACTCCCTGATCTCCACGCCGCTTGTTGCCAATGATCTCGGCTTCCCAGGTCAGCGAGGTATCCGGCCCCATCAACCAGGTGACCGCGGGCGCGGCAATGTAACGCTCGGTGAACCCGAACTCGCGAAAACTGTTGGTTGTTTCGTAAGCCGCGTTGACCCGGGCGAGCCATCGGCCCTGGTTGTCCAGAATCGCGTTGGTATCGACCGTGTATCGTTGCAGATCGAAGCCACCAAACTGAAAATCGCCGTAAGCGAAATCGTCCATCAACGGCTTCTTGGTCACGAAGTTGACTGTCCCGGCGGGCAGCCCCGGACCAAACAGCAACGATGCCGGTCCTTTGAGGATCTCGACCCGTTCGATATTCGCGAAGTCGCGGGGGGTGAACGTGGGATCCAGAAAGCCGTTCTTGCGAAAATCGCGAGTTCCGACCTCCAGGCCTCGCAGGAAGAAACGATCGCCGAACAGGCCATCGCCCACGCTCACGGCACCGGGC
>JBJHDE010000015.1:9366-16560 GCA_050486385.1 Planctomycetales bacterium
AAGTCAATGATCTGGCGATCCCGAATCAGGTCGCGAGGCAGCACCGAAACCGACCCCGGCAGCTCCATCTGAGGAATCTCAAACAGCGAGCCGCTGATCGATGTGTCGGCGCGGTAGCCACCCACCAGGGGCAACGTGAAGGGGCTTGCCTCCAGCGGCATCACCGACACGTCCGGCCCGCTGGCCGACGGGGTCGGTGACGGCGGCGCGGACGGTGGCTCCGCCGTCGAGGGTGCCGGATCCACCATGGCCGGGGGGTCGTCCGCGGGCCGCACAATCTCATCGGGCAACTCGGGGATGGTCGCCTGATCCTGGCCCCATCCCCACGCGGGCAGAATCAACAGAACGACGACCATCAGCATGGCGCGCGGGCAGGGGGATGTCATCGCGGAACCTTTTGGACTGGGGTGGGCCAAATTTCTTCCCCAACTTCATCGTCCCAGGCACCAGCACACGCCCACAAAACATTCGGATGCTCGTAAGAATGTTGCCGCGATATTTTCAAAACGGTTCAAATCGCACGGTCTGCCGCACCACGAATGCCACCGACTGACCGTCTTTCTGGGCGGGCCGGAACCGCCAACGCCTGCGATTGGCTATCGCCTCGCGCTCAAACGGCAAGTGACCACTTGAGGCCTCGATCCGCACATCCGCCACACGCCCGTCGGAGTCAATCGTCAACAGCACGATCACCCAGCCGTGTGTGCCGCGAGGGACCTGTGCGGAGGGATACCTGGTCGGCGGATTGGTAGGAACGGACTCGGGGAGCCGATCGACCTGGACGCCCAGATCCGGCAGCGAGGCCAATGCGACCTCGACATCCTCGGCGGGGGAAGGCTCGCTGGGTTGCCGTCGCGGGTCGACCACCCCACCCTCTTGTGGGTCCGCGAGTTCGCTGTCGGCCACCCGCTTAAGCTCGGGATCGGGCTGAGGATCGCGTCGTGCCACCTCAGGAGTCGGGATCGGTCGCGTCCGCTCGGCTCGCTTGTCCAAGGGCTCCGGCTCGGGAAATGGCGGATCGTGCGTTTCGTCCACCACCGGTGGTTCCGTCGCCGCGCGAAGTTCGGCCACCAGGGTCTCTAATTCGTCGAGGGGGTCTCCCTCGAGCGGCGCGGCCCAGGTGGCCAGCAAGCTGGTGGTCCCCGCATCGTACACCAGTTCCGGTGTCGGTTGGATCGGGGCCTCGCCCCCCAGCGCGACAATCAACACAAGGGTCGCGGAGTGGAAACCGCTACTGATGGCGAGTCCCCGGGCGAGTGGGCGTTGTTCGCGACCCAAGACGGTACCCAAGGTCGGGGTCAATCCTCTAAACTGAACTTAGCACGTCAGCGACAAGTTAGTCTTGCGATCTTAAGAATGTCAAGATAAGGGGATCCTCGAGGAGCAGCATGGAACAGCCCGAGGAGTTCGACGCCTGTGCAAGGCGGCTCAAAAGCGTGGCCGACCCCGATCGGCTACGCATTGTGACCACGCTTTTTGAGGGGCCACTCAATGTCACCGAACTCTCCGAGCGACTCGGCGAAGAGGTCGTGAAGGTCTCGCATCACCTGGGCGTGTTGCGGAACGCGGGCGTGGTGAGTGTCCGCAAGTCGGGGCGATTCGCCGTGTATAGTCTACACCCGGATGTGACCGTCTCCGACGAGCTGCCGGGCATACGGCGGATTGAACTGGGGTGCTGCCGACTCGACCTGACGAATCGGAATGGGGCCTGACTGCCTTACCGTTTTGGGCCCGCGGAGTTCGGCTCCTGTGCCATGGCCAGCACTTCCTGGCGGAGGGCGTGCGCCTCGCGGGTCTGACCGTTGTGCTCGTGCCAGGCGGCTTGATTCTCCAGGCATTGGGCCAGCGCGGCGGAATCGCCCCGCTGACGGAATCCCCGCTGGGCCCGCTCCAGCCAGGCCAAGCCGTTGGCGGCATCGCCCATCAACAAACAGCACAGGCCGTAATCCGCTTCGGCCTGCAGTCGGCCTGGCCAGTCGTGCGGCTCGCCGCCTTCGCTCTCCAGGGCGTTGCGCAGCAGATGAAAGCCCTGCTGGGTCTGACCCACCTGCACCTTCAACGACCCCAACATCGCCAGCGCCGCGCGGGCCTCGGGGCGGGTCGGGTCGTCGGAGGCCAACTCCATCAGCACCGCCGTGGCCGCCTGCGATTGATCGAGACCAATCAACGCCCGGGCCTGGCCCAAGCGTAGCCATGCCCGACGTGTCGGGTTGCGGGTGGCGGCTTCGGCCCGTTTCCAGGCCACTAACGCGGCCTGGTGCTCGTGCCGCAAGGCCCGCCAATCGCCGATGGCGCTCCAAATCAGGCTTTCGGGCTCGGGCAATCCAACCGAGGAATCGCCCACCGCCGAACACACCACATGCAGGGTGCGGGCGTCGCGCTGGGCCAATGGCGATTGAGCGTAACGCAGCACGGCATCCAGGCAGGCCGGAGGCCACTCGTGAGGCACCGGTCGCAAGTAGGCCGCGCGATCCCAGTAGACGGGATCGTGAATCGGTCGCGGTTGATGCAGCAAGTCGGCCGCCAGAGTCACACTCTGAGCCCAGGCCCGAGCGGCGGCCTCGGGTTCCTCGGCCCGACGCAGGGCTTCGCTTTGCAGCAGCAGGGCCTCGATGGCCAGGTAGGGAAAGGCGTCCCGAGCCAACTCGGCGGCCCGATGCCAGGCTCCGGCGGCTTCGCGGGGGCGGTCGCCGACCAGCAGGCTTACGCCGTGCAGTTGATAGGCATCGATGGCCACCAGCGGCTGTTTGAGCTTGGCGGCCACGGCCGGCAAATCCACGTTCGCGGCTTGCTCAAAGGCCCCGTTCCGCAGCATCCCAGCCACGCGCTCACGCTGAGTGTCCCAGGCCGTGTAATGGTTGGGGCGTTCGCCACGGTCGATCAACAGGGCGTGCCAGCCGGCTTCGGGGCCACGGCGGCAGCAGTGTTCGTCGTGAAACCAGGCAATCCGCCGCAGGTTGGCATCCTGGGCATCTTGCGGCGTGGCCCGACGCAGCAGCTCGCTGGCCTGGTCCGGGTGTCGCTCGACCCAGCGTCGGGCGGTGTCCAGGTCGCCGGCTTCAATCAACTGCGCGGTCCGTTCGGCAAAGTCCATCAGGGCCGCGTGTCCGCGCTCGGTCTGCCCAAGGGCCAGGGCCTGCCCATCGACATGCACCTTCCGCGGCGTGGGCTGGGGCTCGTTCTTTTGGTCCTCGCCGGCGACCTGGCCGAGCGATTCGGGCAAGAACCGCTGCCCCGAACACCCCGTCAAGCCCACGGCCGGCGTCAACAGCGCCCCGGCCAGCAAGCAGCGTCCGAGCCATCGCGTGTGCCATTGAATTGTCATTCGAACGTGCCTTCTCGAATTGTGGTTTGCAGGGACCAACCACCGCGGCTGCACTCAGTACACTTTGGGGTCAACGCTGTGAAACCGAAAGATCGTTTGCAAGGGATTGGTCGGGGGATTGGGGCGGACGACCTCGTGCGGAGCAAACGTGTCGAGCGTGCCTTCGCCATCGGGGGCGTTGGGATGCAGGCTGATCCGCTCAAGCAGTTTCTTGCTGAGATGGGCCGACTCGGTGGGCGTGTTGAACACATACGGTCGCACGACCACAATCAACTCGCTGCGTGTCCGCTCGGTGGCCTGCCGACGGAAGAAAAACCCGACCACGGGCAACTTGCCAATCACTGGCACCTGCCGACGGTTGTCGCGGGCGCTCTCGTCAATCAAACCACCAATCGCCACCGCCAGCCCATCCTTGGCCACAATCGTTCCGCTGACCGTGCGACTGCGGACCACATCGATAAACTGCGGAGCAAAGCCCGTATCGGTGGGCACCAACACCCGTGCCCCCTCGGGCACAATGTTGCTGGTCTCTTGCAGAATCCGTAGCGTCACGCTGCGATCGGCATTGATGCTGGGGGTGATCAGCAGCGTGGTTCCCACCGGGCGGAACTCAATGGCCGTGCTGCCCGCGCCAAATGCCGGGCCAAGAAACCCAGTGTCCGTCAAGGGCTGGGGGCCGGTGAAACTGCGATTCAACGGGACCTCTTCACCCACGAACAAACGGCTGACTTCGTTATTGGCCGTCAGCAGCAAGGGGGCAGCCAACTGGGTGACACGATTTTTGGTTTCAAGCAACTGCATCCGAAAGCGAAAATTGTTGCTGACCACCTGGAACATCAGGTCGCCTTCCCGCACGCCCGAGCTATCGCTAAAGGAGATTGGCGCCGAGCGACGGACATCGGTGGGCACGGCATCGGCACTGGGCGGCAGAATGTTGCCCGTCGTAAACTGCCCGGCCACGGTTAAGCCATCCGTGAACTGATAATCGAACACGCTGTTGAAGTCGTCTTGCAGGTCGACTTCCAGAATCTTGACCTCCAACAACACCAGCGGCGTGGGCACGTCGACCTCGGCCACCAGGTCGGCCACCTGCTGCATGGTCTCGGGATCGCTGGTACGGACCACAAGTTGATTCTGCCGCCGGATCACGGTGATGTAGATCGTGGGCTGAAACCGCCGCAAGGCCTCTTCCAGGACCTGCCGATCCTCAAGGTCGCGACGACCCGAGACCAGGGCCTGAATCTGCTCGGGCGTGAGATTCTCCAGCGGAATCGTGTCGGCTACGGTCGCGGCAAACTCCTCCTCGGCCCGTTGCTGACTGCGGCCGGCCCGCAGCAGATCGCTGCGTCGGGCGCCTCCGAAGCCACCGCCACCAAAGCCGCCGGCCCCGAAACCGCCTCGGCCCATGCCGCCCCCTCCAAAGCCACCGCGTCCCATGCCGCCACCGCCAAATCCTCCGCCACCAAAGCCGCCACCACCGAAGCCACCTCCTCCAAAACCACCGATCCCGCCGCCAAAGCCACCCACGCCGCCGGCCCCACCGCCAAACAGGCCCAGACCCTGGCTGCGTCCGTCGATCAAATCGAAGCGGTCGAAGCGCTCAATCAAATCCTGAAAGGTCTCACCCTGATTGCCGCCCATCCCCAAGACCACTCGGTCGCCGAAGATGTCGGCGATGGCGTTGGCCGCGTCCATGGCATTCGGATACAGCAGCGTGAACACCCGAATCTGCTCTTCCCGAAAACTCGTGAGGCTCTCGTTGAACTCTTCCCGCGTGTAAATCGTGATGATGTTGGTCCGCGGATCCTGGCGGTAGAACAGATTGTGGGTGCGGGTCAGCGTCTCCAGGGCGTCCATGGGACGCACATTCCGCAGCAGCAGCGAGACTTCCTGCTCGGCGGCTTCCCGCGAGGCCACAATGTTCAAATCTGTCTGCTCGGTGAACAACCGCAGGGCATCGCGCAGTGGGACGTCGCGGAACTCGATGACCTCGAGCCGCTCGACACCATTGTTACCGTTGTTCAATCGCGGAGCCGGCAGGGTTTCGGGGCCTTGCTGCCAAGCCACCGGCCCCATCATCGGCGAAGCCGGGCGTTGCGCCACCACCGGCGGCTGCTGGGGCGGGTGATTCCAAACTTGGGGCCCCATCGTCTGTTCGTAACGGGCCTGCGGCGGTGGGGAATAACTATGCGGCGGGTAAGCCGTCGACACCGGCGGTGGCGGATAGCCCGGCTGGGCTTGAACCGCCGGCACGCACCATGCCAGAACCATCGCGCATCCCAGAGCCGTCGCGCAGGCCAGAACCCTGGCCCCGGCCAGGCCCACGAGGCCTCTGCCTTCACCGCCCAAGAATTGACGAGTGCGCAAACCGGCGGACCGGACTTCCATGTGTCTGCTGCATCCGTGCATCCGAGTCCTCGCTGGCGGCGGCGAGAGTGTGGGGTGATCCGCGCCGCGTTAGGTAAGAGCAACGCCCCAGGGGTCGCGGGCTTCGTCCTGAAGCCACTGCGGCGGGCGATTTCACAAGTTCGCGTGTATGAGTTTCTCTTTCGGTCCACTGAATTCATACGGCGGAGCAAGTCATCGGACTTGCTCACGCGGGACTCAATAATTCACCGAAAACGATTGTCCCAGGCCCTCAAACTCCAGTTCCACGCCCGAGGCCCGAATGCGGAGCACCCGCAGTATCATGCGAGTGCCGCCGGGTGGGCCCACATCGATGCGGCTGTCGGGCTCAATCACCAGAATCCGCCCATTGATCTGCATCAGTGCCTTGGGGGCACGCCCTGACGAGAGCACCACGCCCTTGAGCGCCAGTTCCGGGGCCGCAGCGGCCCGGCCCATCGCCCCGTTCTCTTCCAACAGGTCCCGCAAGTCGGGTCGCGGTCGGGTGGGGTCTCCTTCGTTCAACGGTGCCGGGGGGCGTTGGTCTTCCGCGCGGGGGCGGCGCTCGCTGGGCCGATCACCATTCTCCTGAGCGACAACAGCCGCGCCGCAATTCACGGCCAGCAGCAGCACAAATACGGACAAAACGCGATTCATAGGAGGCTCGTCATGGAGAGTTATTCGGCGTTGTCAAAATCCTACAGCAAGCATTCCTTGTCGGGTTGCTTCATCACAGCACGGTCACAGCCGCCAACAGCTCGTGAACTCCCGTCTCGCCGGCCAGCAGTTTGGCGATGCCGTCGTCGGCCAAAGTCGGCACCGAACGCCGTCGGAGTTCGGCCGACAGATCGCCCTCTTCAACGTGATCGGCGATGCACCGGGCCAGGGGGGGATCGACGGGAAACAGCTCGAAAATCCCCATCCGTCCCACATAGCCCCGGTTCGCACAATAAACACATCCCCGCGGACGATAGACGGTGCTGCCGGCCAGTTCGGCTCTGCCCAATGCGATGGCCTCGGCCTCGGCCAGCGGTACGGCTTCGCGGCAGTGCGGGCACAACCGACGGACCAGCCGTTGGGCAATCACCAGTCGGAGCGTGGCGGCGATCAAGTACCGATCGACCCCCATATCCGCCAGCCGCGTGACAGCGCTGACGGCGGAATTGGTGTGCAGTGTGCTGAACACCAGGTGGCCGGTCAGGGCCGCCTTGATGGCCACGTCCACGGTTTCGCGATCTCGGATTTCGCCAATCATCACAATGTCGGGGTCATGTCGCAGCAAACTCCGCAGCGCCTTGGCGAAACTCACCCGATCGCCGCTGTCGACCTCAACCTGCGCAACGCCTCCTATCTCGTACTCGATCGGATCTTCGACCGTAATGACATTAACACTTCTGCCGGAAATCAGTTTTCGAATGCCTGCGTAAAGTGTCGTGGTTTTGCCGCTTCCGGTGGGGCCGGTGATCAGCACCATGCCGTGGGGC
>JBJHDE010000015.1:16570-20712 GCA_050486385.1 Planctomycetales bacterium
TCTTTCAAGTCGCCCGCCGCGAAACCCAGGCGCTCCAAAGTGAGTTCCGCGGTTTGCAAGGCGAACAGCCGGAGCGTCATCCGCTCGCCATGCCGGGTGGGCAGGCAGGCCACGCGGATGTCAATCTGCTCGCCACGCGGTGTCTCGTGCGTGAAGCGTCCATCCTGGGGGCTGCGCTTTTCGGCAATGTCCATGCCAGCTAACACTTTGAGTCGGCTGACCACCGCCGCGTGCGCGGTGCGGGGGAGTTTGCGATAGGCCTCCAGCACGCCATCCACCCGAAATCGAATGAGCACTCCATCGCGAGCGGGGTCGATGTGCAGGTCGCTGGCCTGGCGGAGCACCGCGGCCGAGATCAACTCCTCGCACACGGCCACCGCGTCGTCGTGATCGTGATCGTGCGCCGCCCGCGGGTCGAGGCCGCTGGTCCGCAGCGGCTGGCCGCCGGCGCCGCTCCGGTTTCTCGGATCGGACCCCGAGCCGAACAGCCGCTCCAACGCCCGCTTCAGCGAGGCAGGCTCGGCCGGGTAGAATCGCACCGGCGTTTGCAAGCTCCGCGCCAGGGCCTGTTGGGTGGCCACATCGTTGGGGTTCAGGCAGGCCACGCAGACTTGCCCGTCCACTTGGGCAAACGGCAACACGTTGCGGCGAACCGCAAGACTCGGTGACACCCGCAGCGCCCAAGCCGGGTCGATTTTGACCTGGTCCATGTCCAGCGGTGCGGTCGGAGCCGTGGAATCGGCCGCGGTCATACGGATCCTCCTGGGCGGCGCGGCCCGTCCATGCCCGCTCGTTGACGAAAGGCCACCGCCCGTTCGCGGACGACCGCCGGGTTGCGGGCTCGGCCCAGAGCCTGGTTCTCGGAGATCAGCCCCGCGGTCCACAAGCGGGCCAGGTCGTGCTCCATGGTTTGCATGCCCAGTCCGGTGCCGGACTCCATGGCCGAGACAATCTGATTGCTCTTGGCCGTGGCAATCAGGTTGGCCACCGCGGGGGTATTCCGCAGGACCTCGGCAGTCACCACCCGTTGGGGTCGTGTGTCGGCTGGCCGGGCGGCGATGGCACCATCAACCACCAGCAGGTGCTGGGCCACCACGAACCTTAGCACCAGCGACAGTTGCCGCCGCACGCCGGGTTGTTCGTCGGCCGGAAAGACCGCGACCAGCCGCTCGATGGCCCCCACGCAGTCGCCCGCATGCACGGTGGTGAGCACCAGGTGACCGGTTTCGGCCGCCGTGATGGCCGTGCGAATGGTCCCCAACTCGCGGACCTCGCCGACCAGAATCACATCGGGGTCTTGCCGCAGCGAGGCCACCAGGGCGTCGTTGAAGCTCCGGGCGTCGGTGCCAATCTGCCGCTGATTGACCAACGCCTTGACCGGCCGGTGCAGGTACTCGATGGGGTCTTCGATGGTCACGATGTGGCAGGGCCGCGTCTGATTGATGCGATCCAGCAGGGTAGCCAGCGTGGTGCTTTTCCCGCTGCCGGTGGGTCCACACACCACCACCAATCCGCCGCTCAATCCGCAGACGTCGTACAGGGCCTCGGGCAGCCCCAGTTCGGCCAGCGTTTGAAAGCGGTCCTGCAATCGCCGCAGAGCAATGGCCAGATACGATTGCCGACGGAAGATGTTGAACCGAAACCGCGTACCATCGGCCGCCGTGCAGGAACCGTCCACGCTGCCGGTTTCGGTCAGCGGGGCCGTGTTGATGCTCCGCGAGAGTTCCTCGGCCATGCCGTCCAACTGCCGCGGCGACAGCGGTTCCTCATCCAGTGGCTGCAAGTTGCCCTGCAGGCGCAGATAGGCCGGACACCCCGCCGAGAGATGCAGATCCGAGGCCCCACGTTCCACGCAGGCCTTGAGCAGCGCATCAAGCTGCCGACGGGCTTCGCCTCGTGATTCGTCCGCGTAAGCGGGCGTGGTTCCCCAGCCGGTGGCCGACATCCAGACTCCCCATTCCGCCAGCTCCCCCATGGGGGAGGTGTTTCGAAACTCCGCAGTGCCTTCAGCTTAGCGACCCAAGGCGGCCGACTGAATGATCACGGCGGAAAGTGGCTGGCGGAATGGTCACCCCATGATGAGGGAGGGCCTGTTGGCCAGGGGCGACGGGCTAGCTGACTGACAGGGAATGTCGGCGAATCGGAGATTGGACTCAAGTCCAAATCGACAATCTTCTGGGTTCGGACAAGTCAGGCCCGCCGAGGCGCGTCGTTCTTGCGGCCAGCCGTTCGCTTGGCCGACCTGCGTTTCGAGGCGGATGGTTTGCCGGCCGCTGGAACGGGGCGATCACGCTGGACGGCGGCTTGAAGTTGCTCGGTGACCCAGGCATTGAGGCTCTGGCCCGCAAGGCCCGCCGCAACCGAAATTTGCCCATGCAATTCTGGGGAGATCCGCGTCACGAACTGGCCGGAAAAGGGCTTGTCCGGAGCCTCGCCACGCTCTTTGCAAAAGGCCAGGTAGTCATCCACCGAATCGCGGAAGGCCTGATTCAGCTCCCGGACGCTCTCGCCCTGGAAGGTGATCACATCGCGGGTGTTGATCACCTCGCCATGAAACAAGCCGGCTTCGGGGTCGATCTCAACCTTTCCGATGTATCCTTTGTATTCCATCATGGCGTGACTCCGGCTTCTGTCAGGAACCGCCGCATCGACTTGATAGCCCCCTTATCAGTTTCCTTTTTGGGATGCGGCCGATGAAACACCGCGCGCACGTTGTTCAAGGCGATCCGCACCCGAGAACCTGCACCCTCCGTGATCTCGGCACCCGCCGCCTCCAACATGAGTTCGATGTCCCGCCAAGCGATACTTGATCGGACAGCATCCTCGAAAATCACCGAGAGTGTACGTCGATGCTTTGGCTTCATCCTCTTCTATAGTATCATCAAGTGATACTAGGCTCAAGGGGTGAGGAAGACTCCCATCCGAAATACTCTCACGGGGCAAGCTGAGACTGAAAAAACTCCCACACCCGATCGGTAGCGTCGAGGGCGGTGGATCGGGGTCCCATTCGACGGGCGGGTAAATCGGCATCACCACCGGGCCAGCTATGACCTTGGCCCTGAATCGTGATCCAGGTGAGCGTCGGCCCATTGTTGGCGGCGCGATATACCGTGGTCCGCAGGTGTTCGGTCTCGTCGACGACTTGGCCTTCCGCCTGGCAACCGATGGCCACGGCCCAGGTCCCCAGATACTCGCTCACTGGCGGTGTGGTCCGGCGGCCCCAAGGCAATTGCGATTCGCCGCCCGCCAGCGGCAGTAACGGATCGGCATCGCCAATCACATACAGCGTGGGCACCGGCCGGGCCGGCTTCGGCTGATCCACCGCCATCAGTCCCGCGACCGGTGCGATCGCGCGAACCCGCTCGGCGGCTTCGGTCGCCAGGCGGAAGCTCATGCCCGCGCCGTTGGAGTGCCCCGTGGCAAACACCCGATCTTCCCGAAAACCGACCTTCTCTTGCAGTTCGTCCAACAGGGCCAGCACGAAGGCCACATCGTCGATCTCGGTCCGCGGGCTGCCCGCCCGCAATTGCCCCGAGTTCCATACTCGGGGGTTGATCAGAAAGTTGGCCGCCAAGCGTCGATTGACCACAAAGCCGTCAGGCGCCACGGCAATAAAGCCCTCGGATCGGGCTTTGGCGGCCCAACCATTTTGATTGAGCATCCGTTCACCCGAACCGCCGGCTCCGTGGAACGTCAGCACCAAGGGCAGCTTCTTGCCAGGCTCGTAGGCCGGCGGAAGTACCACCGTGGCCACGCGTTCGACCCCGCCGTGTTCCAACTGCACGGTCCATCGCCCGGGCCGCGGCTGTTCGGGCAGCGGGTCGGCCCGGGCGTGCGTCCAGGTGATCAAACCGGCCAGCAGGCTCAACGATACGAGCCACGACACGCAACGCACGCGATTTCTCATGACTTGCCCCAGTCAGTGTGCCAACAGGGAAACCCTCCCCAATTGACAACGACTACCCCCGGGCCGCCGGCGAGGTTTCGGCAAATGTACGGACTACTCAATGGCTTCGGGATGCGTCTTGAAGAAGTCGCGGTGCCAGGTCCAGGCCGGGGAGCGAACCAGTGCCATGGCGTCCTCGGGTGTGAAGCCGTGTTCGGCCTGGCGGGCGATGGCTTCACGAATGGTCCGCCAATGG
>JBJHDE010000016.1:0-5375 GCA_050486385.1 Planctomycetales bacterium
GATCAATTGGCCCTGGGTAAGTGCCATGGAATGGGAGCAACCGGGCCAGCGACTTTTTGCGGATCAACTGGAACTCAGTGCCAAGATCCGAGGAAGGCGACACCCCCATGCCCACCCTGCTTCGCGATGTGGGCCTGGCACCCAACGGATCAGTCGAACAAACACCCTTTTTTCCCAGGTGACTCACCATGTGCTCGCTCGGACGCCTCTCAATAGTTGCGGCTTTCCTTCTCAGCGGACTCGCTTGGCCCGGAGGTGGTCTGCGTGCCCAGTCCTTGAAAGAGCTACTTGCTGACTACAAAAAGTATGAACTGCCACTTCCGCCGGAGGATTCGGAGCTTGTGGCAATACCGTCGGGCAGGGCATCTATAGCGAGGGATGGCACTGAAACCGCTCACGTCCATTTGGCGTTTGTATTGAAGCGTGCTACGGATCAGGCGCCTGCCGTACTTCTTGTAGGAACGGAGGAGTTCGAAGTCCCCACTCACCTCGCCGTGCAGCCCCTGGACATCGCTGATGTCGACTCGCGTCATTGTCATGCTGAGTGGCACACTACGGGATTCTCTATCAATAGTGGGCTAGCAACGGCCCTGCAGTTCAAAGCGCTCGGCTGGGACGACAAGGCTGAGGAGCTTTGGAATCACTGCAGCATTCGGGGCGCGGGGCATCCTCATTCCGCGTTTCGACTCCACGGGAACACTCCGCCCGAAGCAGCACTCGCCATCACAGCTTGGACCCACTACGCCAATAAGCTGCTTAAGCCCGGAAGTGACCGCAAGGAAATTCTCGATCGAATGAACCAGATATGGAAGGCTCGCAAAGTGGTTCGGAGCCCGCAGAACAAGTGGCTGCTGAAGGATTTGGAATTGACGGTGAAGCCGACTTCGGCAACCCAAGGTACGCCCACCTGGCTTATCGATCAATTGACTGAATCGAGTGGTCAAGCCGGGATCATGTGTGACAGCAGCAGCGACCCCAATTACATACAACTTGTTGAACTGGGTTTTGACGCGGTGCCAGCGTTAATTGAACACCTTGATGACTCCCGCCTCACTCGCAGCTATATGTCGTGGTTCAACAACTTTCCGCCGTACCATCGGCGCGTTGGCGAACTATGCACCGACATTCTCTCCGGACTCGTCAACGAGGAACTCGGCGATGGATGGCTTGATCGCCAACGTGGCATCACCGCGCGAAAGGCTGTCGTGACGGCGTGGTTCGACAACGCCAAGCGGACAGGCGAGCGGCAGTATCTTGTCTCAAACGTCCTGACGGAAAATGGGGTCCGGAGTCAGATGCTCCAGGTTCTGGCAGCCAAATACCCTGACACCATACCGAAGCTATACCGCGAACTTCTGACGTCGAAATCCAAAGGCCGTTCTGCTGAGCTGGCAGCATTCGTTGCCAAGTCCGAACTTAGCAACGACCAGAAGCTCAGCTTGTTGACGGCTGGCGCGACCCACTCGTCACTCTCCCATCGCGTATCGGCGCTTTGGGCACTCAAAGATGTTGACGACGCCCTGTTTGTTCAGTTCCTCGTGGCAACCCTTGAGAAGCTGCCTCGTACGCCAGAAGGCGAGTATTGGACTTGCGCCGAAGCCAGGTTTGCTCATCTCGTCATGCAAACGGAGGCAAGTTCCGCGTGGGCTGCACTCCGCAAGGCCGCACAGCGATCCGATGTCGGACTCCGCATGGAACTCATGAATCCGATGAACTATGCCTACATCGAAGATCAAAACATTGAGCCGCGGCTGCGGTTCCTGTCCTCGTTTCTTGATGACACGAGCATTCGGGACCAAGCCGATTCGGCGAAGTACCAAGGTCCCTGCGCCGGAATGAATTTTGACCGTATCGCCGTCCGCGATTTCGCAGCGTTAAAAATTGCTGCCATCCTTGGTATTGGCGAGGATCCGAATCCAGAATGGACCGAGAATCAATGGCAACAGTTTCGGGAAAAGACTCAGGCGGCACTCTCTCAACGCGAATCGGCCCAACCCTAACCCACGCGACTGGGTGACATGCCGCCCGGCCCCTGAGCTGAGCCCTACGTCGGAGGAAGCCAACTGAATCGGGACTACCTCTTCGGTGCTGCCTTTGGATTGATTGCCGTCTGGATGGTTTGGATGGCGTCACGTGGCGGCATGTACCTGCTGGTTTGTTGGCCCGCGTTGTCGTTCGCGGTTATCTCAGTTGCCTACCTCACCAACGACGCGGGCTGGTTCGGGAAACGTGAAGACGGTTCGAGGCACTGGCTGGCAACGGCTGTGTTGCTCCCATACCTTGTCTATGCTCATGGCGTGTGGTTGCTCCAGATCGCTGGTTCACGCAAACCCGCCATGAACTTTGTCAATGATTCGCTCTGCGTGTCACGCAGACTGCTGGCCCACGAAGTGCCTGACAACGTGGACTCTGTGTGCGACCTGACCTGTGAGTTCATTGATCCCCAAACCATACGCACCAAACCGGGCTACCACTGCCATCCGATCCTGGATGCGGGAGCTTGCACCGCAACGGAACTGATTGATCTGGCACGAAGACTCCCACCGTCGAATGGGCAAGTGCTGCTCATCCATTGCGCAAACGGTCATGGCCGCACCGGCATGTTTGCTGCCGTCTGGCTTTTAACGCATGGGTTCGTGACAACGGTCGACGACGCCATGACAATGCTCAAGAGTGCGAGGCCTGGCATTGGGCTGCGATCCCGGCAACGTCGGCTGGTCCACGAGGCTTGCTCTTGCCTGCGGGATTCAGCGGATTGGTCGAAGGACACGACCGGAGGAAGCCATCCATGACCGAGGTCACCCATCCAACTGGGTGCGATGTCGCACGGGTATGGCAACGTGGAAAGCATGCCCACCCTGCTTCACGATGTGGGCATGGCACCCGGGGCTTTCTCGACGTCCTTCTTTAGATGCCACAGCCGGGCGATGCCTGGGGAGCGGCGTTACGGGACGGTGGCCACTGCGGAGCCGAATACGTCCAGGGCGGCGAAGGCCGCCTGGGGAGGCTCGACGCGGACCACCGTCAAGCCCAGCTTCGCGCGTTTGATATCGCGAATGGCCGAGACCACCGCCTCGCCCAGGGTGTCGGCCTCGCGGTCGAACATTAGCACCAGCACGCCCGGCGAGTCATCCGCGACTGCCGAATCATCGCAGCCGGCTTCGTAAAGTCGATTGGCCAGATGCTCGTCGAGCGAAGCCCCCGTCACGAAGACTTCAAAGGCATGTTCCATGGGTTTCTCGGCCTAAGGGTGGTGCTTGTTGGCCCACTCACGGATTCTTTTTCCGAATGAGGTCGGGTTTTTCGGCGTACCTGCAACGGACAGTCTCGCACCGTTCAATCCAATCAGCCATGCCCAGCAGTGTCCGCTTTGCTTGACGTCAACCCGGCAGCCCAGGCTTTCAGCATACTGAAGCGCTTTCTCGACGTCCTTCTTCGGATGACGCGGGCGGGCCATGTTTGGGGGGCCTCCGTCTCACGGACGCCGGTCCATTGTAGCGCCAGGCGCGACGCCCGGGCAATGCGGGCGGAGTGGGCCCGGGGGCGTGCGGGAGGTTCCGCGGTTCAGTCTTCGAGTAACTGTTCCGGCATGGGGCGGACGGCGAGAATGGCGAGGCATTGGCCAAGGAGATGCTGCTCGATCGGCTCGCAAGCCAGAATGTCGGTCGGATCGGTCGTGTCGACCCATGCAGCAAGCCGGCGTTGGGTGTGGGCCACCAAACGCTGGTGGGCCGGCTCATCCAGCTCGCCGGCCAGACCGCCCAGCAGCAGCACATCCTCGCCCCGGGCGCCGACCGCCTGGGCCAGGCGATAGCCCGCCCGCCACTCGGCCAACGCGGCAGGGGTGTCGTCTTGCTGATGGAGAATCAACCCGGCCAGCAGCACGGCTCGGGGGTGAAACTCGTCGTCCCAGGCCGCCTGGCTCAGCGGACGTAAGGCGAAGGCCTGCTCCAGTTGATTGGCTGCCTGTTCCAACTGCTCGACGGCCAGATGACCGGCGGCGCGTTCTCGCGCGGTCCAGGCCGGCCAGGCCTGCGTGAGGGCGTCAAACTCCTGGCCCGCGGGCAGCAGGGCAAGGGGGCCCCGCGACTCGTAGTCCCGCTCGTTCGCATGCCGATCGGTCGGGCGTTGCCACAGGCTCGCCCGCACCAATCGCAGGGCCTGTTGGCGGATGTGATGTTGCAAGGCCGTGCGTTCGGCGGAGTCCAGGCGATCGTCTTGATCGATCTGCTCGGACAGCGTGATCAGCCGGTCGCCAAACAGCAGGGTCGTTCGCCAGAAGTCGTGCCGTTGCCGGGCGACGCGGGCGGCCAAAGCCAGCACGACGCCCGCGGCCTGGCGATACTGAGCTTGGTGGGCGTGGAGGGGCCAGAGGGCATCGGAGCTGGCGATGATGTCGGCTTCCCCGGCCCACCGGTTGCGGGAGCCGAACGTCTCCAGCAGCGTTTGATGGGTCAGGGCCTCGGTCAGGAGTTCGATTTTCTCGGGGATGGCCGCCGATGCCTGGGCGCGACGCGCCAGTTCATTGCCCCAGGCATGGCGATACATCGCGGCCTCGGGGTGACTGCGAAAGGCCACTTCGACCAGCGTTCGTTTGTTCTCGGCCACGTAGTCGGCCAGCGTGCCGTGGCCTCCGCCGCGGAGTTTGGCTTCGAGCCGTGCGACCAGCTCGTTGACAACCGACACCTCGAGATTGGATTCCGCCTGGGCAATCTCCTGCTGCAGCAGTTCCAGCACATCGGCCAGTACGGCTGGCGGCGAGTCCGAGTCGGCCTCCGGTGGCGATTCATTGAGCAACGTCCACAGGGCCTGCTCAATCTGGTCGCCGACTTCGTGCAGTCGCAACGACTTGCTGTAATCCGTCAAACTGCGTTGATACGCTGCGGGTGTCAGCCCCCGCCGCACGCAAATATCGCCGGGCAGGTTGTTGTTGTCGCTGACGGTTCCCCCCGAGACCAACAAACGTCCATCGGCCGAGAAATCGGCGCACAGCACCTGTCCGTAATGCCCGGAAAGTTCGGTCAGCGGTTGCCCCGTCGAGACGCTCCACAACCGCACCTTGCCGTCGCGCGAGGTGGTCACCAGCGTGTGACCGTCGGGGCTGAAGGTGAGGGACTCGACATCGTGGCGATGCGTGTCCAATACGGCCAGCTTCCGCTGGTGGTGGGTGTCCCACATCGTGACCAAACGCACGTAATGGTCCGCCGGGGCCTGCCCGCAGGTGGCCAGAAATCGGCCATTGGGCGAAATGGCCAAACGGGTGCCACTCTACGCCGCCAACCGAACTCGGTCCTGTTTGGCCATAAGTCGTTTGGCTGCACGCTTTTGCTCGGCGGTGGCGAGTTGAATTGTCGGGGGCGATATCGGCTTTCTTT
>JBJHDE010000016.1:5385-20518 GCA_050486385.1 Planctomycetales bacterium
TTTGCAGACCCCAGTGTGTGCGCAAGCACCTGTCGCATCAAGGCTTACTCAAAACTCCTTGTGATTCGGTTGGCGGCGTAGGGTGCCACTGGCGCCTTCTTCCCAACCGCGCCGGACGCGGCCTTCCACGACCCGATGGGCCGTCAGTTGTCGCGTGCCTTCGGCAAGATCAACCCAAGCCACCGCCCCGTCGTCACACTCAACGACGACAAAGCGGCCATCGTCGCTTGTCGCCAACCCGGTGACCTTGTCGGAAAAGTTCCGCAGCGCGGTCACCTGCTGGCCCGTGGTCAGATCCCAGACCAGCACGCTGAGCGAGTCCTCGGGATCGCCCGCCACAAGAATCCGCCGGTTCCGCGAACAGGCCATCCGCCGCGCTCCGGCAAACTGGCCCAGGACCTCGTGTGTGAACGGATCGAACCATTCCACGATACCGGCTGCCGGAGGGTTGTCCTCGTCGGTGGCCGCTTGGTGGACCAGGCGAAAGGCCGATTCCCCACCGGGCGCGGGCAGCAGCGTGGTCCAGGAGACATCGCCCAGCGGTTCAGATTGTCGCGCCGTGCCCGTGTCCAGATCCCACAAGGCCCACTGTTTGGTTTGCAGAACCAGCATCCGGTGGCCGTCGTCGTGAACCCGCACGGCATGCACCGCGCCACCGCTTTCATGCCGCAGCAGTTGATGATCGCTGGTTTCGATGCGCGACTGCCGAACCTGGCCCAAGGTGCCGGTCACCAGCAGGCGATCGCCCCGCGGATGGTAAACAACGCGGTTGACTTGTTTGGCCACACCGCGGATCTCTTTGGTTTTGAGGTTGTAGAGCACGGCGTCGTTGCCGGCCATGGCCAGCCATTGTCCGTCGGGAGAGAAACTCAGCGACGATGGCGTGCCGATATGGCCCTGAATCACGCCGAGCGGCTCCAACGTGTGACGATCCCACATGTGCGCGGTCTTGTCGGTGTAGCTGCTCACGACGAGTTCGCTATCGGGCGAGATCGCCACGGCCCAGGCTCGGGTCAAGGCGGGGCTGGGTTGTTCAGCCAGTTGCTGCCAGGTGCTGGTGTCGAACGTCCGCACATAGCCGTCCATGGCAGCCGTCGCCAGCACCCTGCCTTCGTCACCGAAGGTGATCCCACCTGCGCCAAAGTGCAGGTGGCGGGCCGTGTGGCCAGGGACCTTGATGGCGATTTCCAGCTCGTTGGTCGCCAGATTCCAAACCTTCATCAATCCGCTTTTGCGGACCTCGCCGCCGCCACTGACCAACCAGCGACCCTCGGGGCTGAAGGCCAGGGCCGTGACAGGAACTTCATGCCGGCCGACGATGCGGATCAACGCGCCCGTTTGGCAGTCCCAGAGCCGCACCACCCGGTCCATGCCGCCAGTGGCCACCTGTGAACCATCGGCACTGAAGGCCACACTAAACACCGCCCCCTGCTGACCATCCAGCAGGTGGACCGCTTCGCCAGTGTCGGTCCGCCAGAGGATCACCCCATGACCCTGGGCCGTCGCCGCAAGCTCGCCGTCGGGGCTGATCGCTAAACTGAAAATGATACTGTGCTGATCGTTCAGCGCCGGCAGCCGTTTGTTGGCGGCTGCCCAGGCCAGATACCACTCGGGCCCCCGCAGATCCTCGGCATCGTCGGCCGGAATCAAATCGTGCAGCAGCTTCAAGGCCAACTCGCTTTCGCCTTCACGATGAGCGCTGGTCGCCGCCTGAATGCTGGCCACGTAGGCGCTGGCCCGGGCGGCGTGGGCCCGTTGATTGGCGATCTCGGTTTGTTCCAGGGCCAACCGCTCGTTGGTTTCCGCCCGTCGGGCGTGATTGGCCGCCAACAACTCGTTGGCCTGGGCCGTGGCCGCGTTGTTGCGCGCCAGCTCTTCACTGCTCAGGGCTCGGGCCGCACTGTCCCGAGCCGCCGTGGCCTGCTGACTGGAACGGATCGCGAAATAGGTCGAAAAGGCCGTCCCGCCCACCAAGGCCACCAGCACCAGCAGCATTAAGCCGGCGACCAGCCGATTCCGCCGGGTCCACCGCCAGGCGTGTTCCAGGCGACCAATCGGCCGAGCCACAATCGGCTCGCCCCCCAAAAATCGCTGCAAATCCGCGGCCAGCGCCGCCGCCGAGGGATACCGCTGCCCCGGCTCTTTCTGCAAACACTTCAAGCACAGCGTTTCCAGATCGCGGGCGATGCTGGGGTTCACCAGCCGGGGCGAGACCGGCTCCTCCTGGCACACCAGCCACAAGGTCTCGCCAATGGTGGCGGCCTGAAACGGCGGACGCCCGGTCAGCAGACAGTACAGCGTGGCCCCGAGCGCATACACATCCGAGCGTCGATCCAACTCCTGGTGTCGGCCGGTGGCCTGCTCGGGCGGCATGTAACTGGGCGTGCCCATGACCTGGCCGGTGGCGGTCAGGCTGGAGTCGGTCTCCATCCGCTTGGCCAGACCGAAGTCGGCCACCCGGGGCTGGCCGGTTTCGGTCATCAGAATGTTGTGCGGCTTCAGATCGCGATGCAGGATGCCCCGCTGGTGGGCATGTTCCACGGCCTCGGCCACCTGCCGCATGATCTCGGCGGCTCGACGCGGGGCCAGCGGCTGATCCTTAACCTGTTGCCACAGGCTTTGGCCCGGCACATAGGCCATGGCCAGATAATGCTGACCGGCCTGCTCGCCCACTTCAAACACCGGCACGATGCACGGGTGATCCAACTGGGCGGCCGCTTCGGCCTCGGCATAGAAACGCCGCACCTGCTCGCGCGAGGCCAGCTCGGCCGACAGAATCATCTTGACCGCCGCCAAACGCCCCAAGCGCCGATCCTGGGCCTTGTAGACCACGCCCATCCCGCCCCGGGCGATCTCTTCAATCAGCTCGTACTCGCCGCAGTGCGTGGGCGTGGATCCCACCTCCCCGCGCCGATCGCCGTTCGTCTGGCTGTCGCCATCCAGGCCCAAGGTCGACCCCTGGGCCACGGGCTGGGTGACCCGCTCCAGTTCGGCCAGGTGCTCGTTCCAATAGCCGGGCTTCAGCTCGGCCAGCCTTTCGAAATAGTCCTCGGGCCGCGGCGTTTGGCCGGCTTCGGAGCGGTAGTGCCAATCCAGCCGGATCAGCTCGGGCACGGCCAGCGAACGCAGTTGAGCCGACTCGGGCACATAGGCGGACCAATCGGGTTGAGAACCCGCCTGCCAGGCCGCCTCGAAGGCGTCGAGGATGTCTTCCAATTGCCGCTTGCGAGCCAGCAACGGCTCGGTCGCCGGATTGAGCGAGGGATCCCGCGGTCGACCCGATTCGTCCATACCAACCACCTGCCCCTAGGGTTGGCTCGTGCCCCACGACTCTTAGGGGGCCGAGCCCGCGAATTCGCGAACCATCCCCCACAGTCTCGGGAGTCAGCACGCCCGAGTCAAGCATAACGCTCCCCCAAATCAGCACCAGGAAGCCACCCCATAGACTGCCCTCGTCCGAGGTGTGCTTATCTAGCCGAGCTGGTGAGAGAATGGCCGCTTTCGAGCGGGCCAATGTCGATCCAGCACCGGCAAGCCTTGGTCAGGTGCCATCAAAGCGGAGCGACCGGGACTCGATTCCCAGAACCAAGGCGGGATAAGCGACCCCGTGCCCACCCTGCTTCGCGATGGGGTGTATGCGGCCCGGCTGATAGACGGTTAGTCCAAGATGTTGGTTTGGTTCTTGGTTTCAATGCGCCTTTCAGAAGCGTTGGTCAGTCGGACCTGTTGCCATTCGGTCGCAATTTCGCCAACCCAAACATCACCTGCGTTTTCTGCCAAGGGAACCTGCTTGGGGTCCACCTTGTCTGATTTGTAAACTGCACGAACAAAGACCGTCGTGTCATCGCCGTCATTCAAAACAAAGGGCAGCGACCAGTAACGTGACAAATCAATCCGATGGACCAAGGAATTGCCCGGCAGCAACTGAAACGTCTTGGGAATGCCCATGCCACCTGTGTATCCACGGGTCGTGTGCGCGATGCCAATCGTCTTCGAATCAGCCGCCTTCTTGAATTCCAATCGCATCGCATCATCGCCCTGGGGGCAATACGGTTTCCATAACGTCACCACTTCCCCAGTCTTGTTGGTGAGCAACAGACTCAAGTGACAACCGTCCCGCTGAAAACGGATACTGGGCAGGTTGCCGTTCGATGCCGCGGAAAGACCATCAAGGTAGTGAAGGGAAAGCGAGAGGTCCGGACCATCCGTATTTTGCTCCACCTGAGATGCAGCCTCCTGACCCGAGGTTGAGGCCAGCAGGATCCCTGCGACCGAGATTGTAACAATCGTCAAGAGTCTCATCGTTCAGGCCCTCACTTGAAGCCAGATGCCCTGTAGTTCATCGACCGCACCCCAACTCTCCAAGTCTACCAAACGTCACGCACCGATCAAGCAAATACGGTCCCGCCCTACTGTCGCCTGCAAAAGTCTACATACAAGCCAAGAGGTTCTGGGAGACTCAGGACATTCAACACATTGAACCGCGAAGACGCCAAGAGCGCGAAGACGACGTGCCCCACCTTCGCGCTCTTCGCGTCTTCGCGGTTAGTTCTCCTGATTCGGGCACTCAGCTCCGAGTCGGTCGCCTGGTTCGGCGCAGTTTGTCCAGCGGGCTTGGACGGCGCGGGGCAAACCGTCAGATTTCCGCATTGTTCGAAGACTTGCGCAGGGATCAGTAATTCGCGATGTGGGTATGCCACCCAGCAAAACCATCACACCCCGGCGTCACTCCATGGCCGCCTCGGCGACGATGTGTCGGGGTAGGCCGATGTCGGCGACGTGGACTTTGCCGAGATAGGCCGCGGCGGCGGGATTGCGAAAGCCGGTCTTTTGGCTGGCGAAGGTCACTGTCAGCGTCGCCCGCAAGGTCGGGCGGCCGGGTGTCCCGGTCTCGCAGTCCAGGCCGCTGGGCACGTCCAAGGCCAGGGTCCGGCACTCCAGGGCGTTGACCTGTTCAATCAGACCGGCCATTGCCCCCCGCGGATCGCCCTGGGCCCCGGTTCCCAACAGGCCGTCGACCACGAAATCGGCCTCGGCAAGCTGGGCCGCCAGTTGCCGCCCAAGCTCACCGCTGGGCGAGACGCCGGGATCGTGCATCGTCACCGGCAACGCCAACCGCTGGGCAATCTCCAGGTTCGCCCGCGTGTCGTCGGACAGCTTCTCGGGCGTGCTGAACACATGGGTCTGGCAGGCTACGCCGCGGATGGCCAGATGCCGGGCGACCACCAGGCCATCGCCGCCGTTGTTGCCGCCGCCGGCCAGGATGACGACGGGGCCGCGGAGGATCTCGGCCATGAGCTGATCGGTCGCGCCGCGTCCGGCATTCTCCATCAACACCAGGCTCGACAGCCCGTACCGCTCGACCGCCCATTGGTCCACGCGGCGCGATTGCTCGCGGGTGAGAAACATCGCTGGCTGCCTTCCGCCCCGTCGGGGGCCTGGGAGAGAGTGCCGTGCCTGGGGGAATTGTCGCCCGAGGCCGCTGGCGGGCAAGCCGAGAAACCTCCGCATCACGGATTGAAGGGGGGGACGTTGCCGCCTACAACCAAATCAGGGGGAATCTCTCCACGAGGGCGGGACGATGATGTTCTGGCTGGTCTTTGTCGAGACACTGGTCACGCTGCTGGGATTCCTGGCCGCCGTGGGCCTGATCGCGCTGCTGGTTTGGGCGGGTAGTTGGTTCGTGCATCGGGTGATCCTGGGGAAACGGTCGATTCGCTTGCTGGTGCCGCGGCACATCGCCCCCTATCGCCTGACCGACCTGCTGGTCAGCAAACGCACATTCCCCTACCGGGTGCGGGCCGATCTGAGTCGGGCGTTGGAGCATGTTGTAACGGATCGCCGGCAATTGGTGCATTTCTGTGCCGTGGGCGGCGGCATGTCGGAACGCGACAAATCCTTGGCCAACATGATTTCCGGGGGATTCTGGTGGCAGAACTCGCAGTCGCCAGAGTACGAAGACCTCGACATTGGCGAAGACAAACCGCTGGCGGTGCTGACCTCGGGGTTCTGGTTGGTCCGCGACGCCAAAACGCCCCTGATCGTGTTGATGGGCCGCAGCGATAGTCGGACACGCTGGGACCAGGCCCTGGAGATTCACGTAGCGGCCCCCAACACGCCGGAGTGTCAGGCCGCCGCCGTCGAGTTTTTCACCTCCCTGGAGAAACGGGTTCAACAGGGGCGAAGTTATCGCGGGAAGATCCTGTCCCTGGAATGCGACGAGACCCAGTACTCGGGCGAAGGTGTGGGCATTCAGGTCCATCGTCTGCCACCGGTTCAACGCGATCAGGTGATTCTGCCGGCCAAGACGCTGGACCTGCTCGACCGGAACATCATCAGCTTTGTGAAACAGCGTCCGCGGCTGGCGGCGCTGGGTCAGGCAACAAAAAAGGGCCTGCTGTTTTACGGGCCGCCGGGCACGGGCAAGACATTTACGATTCACTATCTGATGACCGCGCTGCCCGATCATACCACGCTGCTGGTCACGGCCGAGCAGGTCGCATTTCTGGGTGAAACAATGAAGCTGGCCCGGTTCCTGCAACCCAGCATCGTGGTGATTGAAGATGCCGACCTGATTGGCCGCGACCGCCAGGCAATCTACGGCGCCCACGAAGAGACCCTGTTGAACAAGCTGCTCAACGAGATGGACGGTCTGGTGGCCACCACGGATGTGCTGTTCATTTTAACAACGAATCGGCCCGAGAGTTTAGAGGCCGCGCTGGCCAGCCGGCCGGGGCGGATCGACCAGGCGATTGAGTTTCCGCTGCCCGACGAGGCCTGTCGCCGCAAGCTGGTGGCCCTGTACGCGGGAAGCGCCCAGGTGGGCGACGAACTGGCCGCCGAGATTGTCGCCCGCACCGTAGGTGTGAGTGCCGCGTTCATCAAAGAGCTGATGCGTCGGGCGATTCAGTTTCAGTTGGAACGCGACGGCGACGGACCGCTCGTCCAGGCCGACATCGACGCGGCCCTGGACGAATTGCTGGTGCGGGGCGGATCGCTGAATCGGGCGTTGCTCGGGGCCGCCACGGTCGATCGCGACGCATAAACACGAATGGCCGGTCCCTCAACCTCGCCACGAGAACCCGATGTGGGTCGACGTGCCGTAGCGACGGGGCGGATAGCGGTAGCGGGGGTGGACGTTGTAGTAGTACGGTCGGCCGTAGTAGTGCTCTTCGATGATCACCGGCGGCGGCGACTCGCGGACGACCACCGGGGGCCGCCGATCGACCGGGGGTTCCTGCATGGCCGCGATCACCCGACTGCTGACGCCGGCCTGTTGCAGGGCGATCAGGTCGCTGGCTCCAGGCGGGTGGGTCATACCGTTGGCCCGGATGTGGTTGACGATCAACTCGTCGGCCACGCCGGCCTGGGCCAAATCGATGACTTGCCCCATGGTGACCTGGCCGGGGGGCACCGATCGCTGGAGCTGGGCCTCGATCAGGGCCCGGTTGCGGGCCTCGGCATCGTCGATGGCGTTGCCGACGGCCCCACCCGTGATGGCACCGGCCATGCCGCCAATCGCCGCGCCCGCCAAGGGGCTATTGCCGGTGGCTCCGCCGACGATGGCCCCCAGGGCCGCGCCGGTTCCGCCGCCGATCAGCGCACCGCGATCGGCCGCGTAGGGGCTTTGGCAGCCCACGGCTCCCAAGCACGCCAGCAGCACCAACGCCATCAACCAACGCATTCGGGTGAACTGGACCACAGGCACTTCCTCGATCCAAGGAGACAAGCGGGCGGGACGATACTCGGCCCTGGCCCCGGTTGTCAATTCCAACCCGCCGGGCCCCAATCTCGCAACGGGGCCATTTCTTGTATCGGCTGCTCGGTGACCCTGGGTGAAGAGTGCGTCCCATGGGCGAACTGGGATAGCGCCCCTGGTTGTGCCCACGCCTGCCGCTCCCCCACCGAGGCGGTCGTCGTTCAGGCGACCTTCCGCAGCCAGATCGACCCGCCTGGGTTGATGGCCATGATCGGCAAGTGCTGCTTGACCAATCCAGGGGCATGATGCCACATCAGGTTGTTGTACAACACAATCTCGAAGGCCGCATTGAATTGCAGAAACGCCCGCAGCAGGTAAAGCTCGTTCCAGGCTCGCCCCTGACGCATCCATTCGAGAGGGTACTCGAACGGATAGAACACATCATGGACATGGATCAGCACGCCCGGCTTCAGCCGCGGCAAGACCGTGAAGAATAAATGGTTGACATCGCTGCCCATCTTCGCGACATGTGAGGAGTCGATAAACAGGATGTCGTTGGCTTCCAGGGTCTCGAAAAGCTCCAGCGGGACCTCCTGAACCGGGGCGACGTACAGCTTGACCTGGTCGGCATCATCCGACCGCATCAGCGCCCGCAGCCGGTCGGGGTAGGGTTCGATGAAACTCAGTTCCATCTTGGGATCGCAGTAGCGGTCATTGGTATCCATGGCCAACGCCGAAGAATGGCCGGATCCGACCTCAATCAGCCGCCGCGGACGGAAATGACGGATCATCGCGTAGAGGATCATGCCATCCCCCTGCTCAAAGTAGCCGTTCTCGATGAAATATCGCCGTCCGGGCGTTTCGTGATCGCTCCAGTCGAAGCCCCGTTCGTACTGCCCCAACTCGGTCAGCAGCCGCTTTTGCGCGTCGAGATTGAGGCGGATCCCGTCGTCATGAGTCGGAGGTGTGTACAGGCGTTCGGCCTGAGCCTCCACCGCATCGAGATCCGGCAGAGGCGAGTAAAAATGTCCAGGCGGTACGAAGGCGACGCCAGGATGCGGCGGCGTGCTGGCCTCGGGGGCGGCAGGGGCCGCATTTGCCAAGGGCTGCGCCGGCTGACCAAGCTGTCGGCCGACATAGCTGCGAACACGCGGAACGCTCAGAAGCTGGTCCAAGCTCCATCTGGCCATGCTCTTGATCACAAGGACTTCTCCACCGGGTCCATGGTGCGGTGTCGCCCAGCCGGGCTGCTGAATCGGAGGCGGCGGCCAAGGACGCAGTCCTCCCACCCCCCAATTCGCCCAAAGCTAGGGAAAGCTGGTCTCTTACCAGAACCACCAAGGTGGTGGCAATCCGAGAATCCGTCGCCACAGGTCGCCCCGGGGCGTTGCCCCCTCACTCCACCAGCGGGGCGGGGCGGTTGTAGAGCTTGTCGCGGGTGCTCCAGAGACCGGCCGAGGGCGTGGGCACGAAGTACACCTCCTCGCCGTCAATCTGGTGCCGGCCTTCTTTTCGCCCGACGGGCTGATAGCGATCCAGGGCCTCTTGCAGGTCCATGTAGCCAAAGCCCACGCCTTCAATCTCCTGCTGGCTGACGTTGCCAGGGGCATAGGTAATGCGGAACCGACCCTCCGACGAACCGTTGATCAGGTGGGCCGCCGCGTTGGCATAATCCTGCAAGTCGGCGTTCAGCCGGTAGGCCTCCATCACGGCGGGCGTGCCCACGTAGCCATACTTGCGGATCAGCCGATCGATGGCGTCCTGCTCGCCAAACCGCTTGAGCCCCGGGGCGATAATCACCAGCTCGCCCTCGTCGGCCAGGGCCATGCGGGTGCGATACACGGCCTTGTTGGCCACCCAGGTGCTGAAGAACTCGTCGCCCTGCATCACGCACACCATCTTGGGCACCGGCTCCTCGAAGATGGTGATGTTCTCTTCGCGGCTCTGCCGGGCGGCCGCCAGGTAGGTCTCCAGGTCGTCGCCGACGTAGACCCCGGTGTGAACCAATTCGCCTTGCTCGTCACGCGCCAGCACCACCTGCACGTACAGGTCGGGCAAGTGGGCCAACATCTCGTCTTCGGCCTTGTTGAAACACGCCCGAATCGGCGTCAGCAGGTTGCCCAGGTTGTTTTCAATACCGTAGGCGGCGGCCATGATGTGCGAGCTGCACAGCGTGGGCTTGCCACCCAGGCCAATGAAATAGTTCTTGTTGTGATTGGCGAAGCCCAGCACCTCGTGCGGGACCACATGGCCGACGTTGATGATCAGGTCCCAGGGCTGCTCCATGAGCATGCGATTCAGCCACACCGGCATGTCCCAATTGGCCACCCCGCCGGTGATGTGCTCGACGTAGTCGGCCGGCACATCGCCCACATGTATGCAGCCATCGATCCAGTCGTGGGCGTGGATCCGCTCTTCGGGGATGCTGCCAAACATCCAGCGGTTTTCTTCTGGGGTGTGCGGTTGATGCTGCCCCAACGTGGGAATCACATGCACCTCGGCCGAGCCGGCGAAGTGGTGGTACAGCAGCTCGGTCATCTTGCCCACGCCCGAGTGCGCCCGGGTCAGGTCCGGGGGCAGCAGCAGCACCCGCTTGGGATCGCGGCAGATGCGGCTGCGGGCCTCGTCGGCCGTTTGGGACATCAATTCCGTGAGCCGCTCCCAGGAAATGTGGGGCGCATGTTCAGAAAACCAGGGCATGGACGGCGGGCGTTCGAGGAGGAGTGTCTCGGGACCAGGAAAGCGGGTGATTCTCGCCCCCCGGGGCCTGGCTTGCAACCGCCCCCCACAATCAGAGGATGCGCGGAGCCCACGCGCGACCATCGCCGGGCCGCCGAGCCCACTTCTGCCAACTCGGCGACGGTCCCCATCCGGGACGTGGCCCGTTGGGCGATCAACCGCTGGACGGTGGCCGGCGCGCCGACGTGTGGGAACTCGCGTGGTGACGATTGACCGGCGCGCAACTGACTTCTAGCATTAGTGTTACAGCCAATCTCGACCTACCGGTGACTGATCCCCCCGGTGACTGATCCCCCTTGCAGAAAACATTGGCAACGGTCCGTCACCGAAACGCGACACCCTGACGCAATAATGAACGTCGATCGAGCGCTCTCCGAACTTTCGGCACTGTCGGTTGATGAGCGACTCCGCATCGTCCAGATGCTGTGGGACTCGATACCACCTGAAGCCGAGGTGACGGTCACCCCCGAGCAAGGCGCCGAGTTGCAACGCCGCATGGCCGCCCATCAGGCCGACCCGAATTCGGCCCTGACCCGTGAGGAACTCGAAAGACGTTTGAGAGAGTGTCTGGCAAGCCCTGTCGGGCGAAACACATGTTAGCGAGAAGGCTTCAGGGCCTGCTAACAGTGAAGTGATTTCGTGAGCCAGGCATCCCGCGGGTGTGCCACTGCTTGCCTGCTGGCAAGCAGTGCTGGAAACGGTTCAAGTTACCTGGCATGGTTGCCCTTCGACTCGACTGTTCAACGTCGAAGAGCCTATCGCACTGCTTGCCAGCAAGCAGTGGCACACGATTTGATGAAACAAGGGCTCCGTGCTTTCACGAGTTGCTTTCCTCGGGTGGAGCCGGGGGCTGCTGGTCGGCAGGGGCAACGGCTTTCTTATGTCGGAGCCGGGCCCGCCGCGCCAAGAACCACGCCACCGCGGTGCCCAGAATAGCCCACGGTGCATAGGACAGCAGGGGGCGCAGGTTCAGCGTCGGCCTGACCGGATCACCCAGAGCGACGAAGTTGGTATCACGATTCGGGTGGCGTCCAACAATGAATCGTCGATGGACAAGCAAGTCGCCGGCAACAACACCGTTGGCCCGTTCCACATCACAGAACTCGCGGGCCACGTCTTGGGAGCGGATCAGCCCAGTCGATCGGTCGGGGATGTCCCAATTTTGGTAGGCGTAAACGCGGCTATCGAATCCCGCGTGTTGCATGTAGAGGGTGTGGTCAAATTCCTCGGTCTCGTGAATCTCCCCATCGTGAATATGCACGGTGGGGAAGTAGAGGGCGTTGTGATCGCTCTCAAACTCGAAGGCCATCGGGTGCGGCTTTGTGGATCCAGCCTTGAGCTGAAACACGGCGAAACCGTAGTCCGCATACTGCGGCATCCGCGACCAAACATTCTCGGGCAGAGTGAATCGCGGATTAAGCCGAGAGAAGTCGGAAAGCCGTGGGACAAACGAGGCGATGTAGTTGCCAACTTCGATGACCGGAATCTCACCAGCCACCATGCTGAATTCGACTCGCGCCGAGCAACCGATATTGAAAGTTGGCGGTATGGCTGGGAAGCCCTTGTCCAGGTCGTCAAAAAAACTGGTGTAGTCCTGCATGTCAATGAAACGCAGGCTTTGGTCGTTTGCTGGCTGGCGGACGGGTACCGGCAGGATCATCGCGTTGTCAGTCAACGATTCGTAGTGCATCTCATACACGAGAAACTGCGTTTGCCTCGATGTCAGGCGGGCAAAGATTCGCGTGTTGTTCACTGCGATCACGGGTTGCGAAAAACAGCACATCGTTGGCTCCGCGGAGAATGGGGTTCAGCGACAGGAGGTCCACACGCCTGGCAGCCACGGCGCTGCTGGCCGTCAAGGATAGCTTTCAAGCGTTTTTGCCGGTCAAGAACTCTCTTGCATGGGCTTCACTCGGGGCCGCGGTAGGGGACGGCCCTCCGAAGCGAAATGGTCGACCACTTCGTCGACCACGTCACAAAGCTCGGCATAAACACGCCGCGGGTCATCTCCATGAATCCCCGTAATCAAATCCGGACACATGCCAATATAGGTTTGGTCCTCGTCACTCCATTCAACCCATTTGTGATAGACGTCGCCTGGTTTCATTGTTGAATCTCCTCGATGGCTTGGCATTCCCCGAGGTTTTCGCTGACGAGTCGCATCGCCGACCCTGACTCATCCCAACGCGCGCACGCGATCCAACGCCGTAAATTCGATCTTAGCAAGCACTTGTCCTACTGTCACGCTGATTTCCAGCGCGCGAGGACGCCCCCGACCCAAGTTCAAACGGGTCCGCTGTGCCCCACCAAATCGCGCGATCACCACTGCTCGGCAAATAGCCGCTCGACGGCGGTGGGCTGGGGCTTTAGAGCAGGCCTTCGGCGGCCAGCAGCCGGGCGAGGCCCTCGCGGAAGCCGACGATGGGCTGGTAGCCGAGTTCTGTCCGGATGCGGCTGGCGTCGGCGCGGGAGTGCTTGACATCCCCCACGCGAGGTGGCGCGAAGCTGGGCTGCACGTCGGTGCCGAGCAGCTCGTTGAGGGTGTTCAGCAGGTCGAGCAGGCTGATGGCCTCGCCGTTGGCCAGGTTGTAGATTCGGCCACCGACCTGGTCGGCCGGGGCCTCGGCGGCCAGCAGGTTGCCTTCGACGATGTTGGCCACGTAGGTGAAGTCGCGGGTCTGGGTGCCATCGCCGTAGATGACCGGCCGCCGGCCCTGTTTGATCGCCTGAATGAACAGGGGAATCACCGCGGCGTAGGGGCTGTTGGGATCCTGCCGCGGGCCAAACACGTTGAAGTACCGCAGGCCCACGGTCACCAGCCCGTAGCTATGCCAGAAAGCCTGGCAATAGAGTTCGCCCGTCAGCTTGGCGGCGGCGTAGGGGCTCAGCGGCTGAGGCAGCATCCCCTCGTGTTTGGCATCGCCGGGTTGGTCGCCGTAGGCACTGCTGCTGGCGGCGTAGATGAAGCGGCTCACCCCAGCGTTGCGGGCGGCGTCCAGCAACACCACCGTCGCGGTGCCACTGTGCAGGTGGGTCTCCAGCGGGTGCTCGACGCTGCGGGGGACGCTGGCCAAGGCGGCTTGATGGAACACCGCGTTCACGCCGCGGCAGGCCTGGGCGGCCACCTCGGGATCGGCCCCCGAGCCGTGGACCCACTCGATTTGCCCGGCCCAGGGAGCCAGGTTGGTCTGGAAGCCCGTGATCAGGTTGTCCAGCACGCGGACCTGGTGTCCCCGCTCCAGCAGGGCTTCGACCAGGTGCGAGCCAATGAAGCCGGCACCGCCGGTGACGAGCATCTGGGCCATGGGGCAAGCTTTCCGCAAGAATCAAAGGGACCAAAATCGCGAGGCACCTCGGTCAGCATACCAAACGCCGCCGCCTCGGCGTGGCCCGAAGGCTGGCCGAGGCGGCGGGTTTCGTCAAGCGGCAACGTGGCACGTGGCTCCAATGCGACTCGGTCGCGGAACCGGTGGGCAGCCATCGCCGGGTGTGCCACAGCGTGCTGGAGAGCAGTGCTGCGTGTTGGGTGTGCCACTGTTTGTTCGCAAGCAGTGCTGCGACCCAATCACGCTGCCTCGAATGGCTATCCCAAGACTTGACTTTTTCAGGGCCATCGGCCCACGGCACTGCTTGCCAGCAAGCAGTGGCACACATTTTGATGCTGGACGAGACACTTGACCACTCAACCCTCGGCAATGCCCGGGACCGTCAAAAGCTTTCGAAGCCATTAAAGGCTGGGTGTGCCACTGCTTGTTCGCAAGCAGTGCTGCATCCCAATCACGCTGCCTGGAATGGCTATCCCAAGACTTGACTTTTTCAGGGCCATCGGCCCACGGCACTGCTTGCCAGCAAGCAGTGGCACGATTTTTGATTAGGGAAACAAGGGCAGCCGGGGGCGTAGTCGTGTTAGTAGGACCGTTGCTCGCTCGGAATCACCACGAGCGTGGGCAACGTCCGATCGACATGGAGCAGAACGTTGCCACTACCGGCAAACTCGGCGGCACTCGACCACGGCCAGAGTTCAGCCCGTGCGACCAGCCCGCGAGTCACCGGATTCTGGTGGATGTACTCGACAACTTTGTGTGCAGCTTCTGCCGTATGGATGTTGCGGTCTTGGCCCGGCCCTGCCTGCCAGAAACGCCGATAAGTACGGTTCTTGTTTTGGACGGTCAGGCGTGGAAGAAACTCGGGGCAATGTTCCTCAAGCCACGCGATTGCCCTTTGCCCCACTGGACGCTTGATGTCGGCCAGAACGTCCTGGGTCTTGGTGCCGGTCCGCGGCCATAGCAAAAGATGCACATGCTCCGGCATGATGACCCACGCCCACAAATTGAAACCGTGCTTTGCACGTGCGTTTACCAGTGCTTCGACGAACCACAACCGCGTGCGGTCGCTGTGAAGAAGGGGCAGCCGACGATAGCAGGAGAAAGTGAGAAAATGTGCGTCGCCTTCGAGATCGAAGTGCCTGACCTTCTTACGAGGCGTGTCTTTTCGTTCGCTGCGATTCATGATTGCACGACTAGATGAGACACCTGATGACTCAACCTGCGGCAATTCCCGGGACAGTCGAAAGCTTTCGAAGCCAACAAAGGCTGGATGTGCCACTGCTTGCTCGCAAGCAGTGCTGCATCCCAATCACGCTGCCTGGAATGGCTGCCGGTCGACTTGACTTTTTCATGGCCATCGGCCCACGGC
>JBJHDE010000017.1:0-3461 GCA_050486385.1 Planctomycetales bacterium
CTTGCCAGGTGGTGTCGCTCACCAGCCGATGCTCGGTGCCATCGGCCATTTCAATAGTCAACACCAGCAGAAAGGCCGCCGGCCCCGTGTTGTTCTGGCAGCGGGTGCGGATGATGTTCGTGCCTTGCTGAATCCGCTTGGTCACGTCGTCGAAGCTGGGCGACTGCCAGGTGTTGGATTGCTGCACCCGCTCGCCGTTGAGGAACAGCATCAAGCGGTCGTCGCAGCTTGTCGCCAGGCGGGCTTTCTTGACCTCGCCCTGGATGGTGAACTCCCGCCGCATGAAGACGGTCTGCTCGTCGCGGACTGGCCCGGGAGCCCAGATCCACTCGGGCATTGCGTCGCTGGCGGCAAACTTGCCGGCCTGGGCCTGCTGCGTGGCTCCGACGCAATCGCCCCAAAACACCGCAGAAATCACCAGCAAAGCCAGCACGGCACTCGCGGCCGTGAACCCACGCGTCATGTGCATGATTCGTCCCGGGGACCTGTCGGGGAGAAGTCGTTTGGGCGAGGGTCGCGGGGCAGGCTGCATTGGCCCACCCCGGACACACCAACAGACTCCACTATAAGCCGACCTCCAGCGGATGCCAGCATCCCCGACCACCACGCCCTGGCGACCAACACCTACGAGCCAGACTCTTCCCCTCCTCCAGGGGCCAGCGTCCGCAGAATACGCAGGATCCGCTGCTCAAGTAACTCCCGTGGCGAGAGGGCCGCCGCAGGGTTGGCCACCCGCGCAAACCGTTCGTTGAAGGCCGCCCACACCTCGATGGTCTGCTCAATCACCTCCCGCAGCTCGGTCCCAAACACCGACTCCACCAAGCCGTCCAGCTCGGCCGAGTGCCGGTCAATCCGCTCGGGCGCGGCCTCCAGCGTGGCCAGCCAACGCTGCACCTGCTCGGGATTCTCGCGGATGTAGGCCTCCAGGGCCTCGACACTCAACTCGTTGGCCTGGGCAAAGGCCCAATCCATCTGTCGATCCAGCACCTCGGCCAGGTACTCCCGGGCGTCGGGGGCCGAGTCCAACAAGCGTTGACTCACGGCCTGGGCCAGTTCCGGCGCTCGCTCCTCGGCGGCCTGCTCAATCCGCGACCGCGCTTCGGGCCATTGCTGCTGAATCTGCCGCTCCACGGTTGCCACGATGTTCTCGGGATCCAGCGTCGCCTGGACCCGGGCGTAGCTCCACCACAGGAAACCCATCAGTTCCAGAATGAAGCCGATGGTCAGCACCAACACGATGACAATTGCGGTTCGTACCCGCTGTCGCAGGCCAGCGACTTCCGCTGACGTGAGTTCTGCCTGGCTCATGGTGTCGCCCCCCGCTGATTGAGAGCATCCCCGACCCGTGTTTCCAGCTCCTCGGATAGTGTCAGCACCAGCCAATCGCCCAGATAGCGGGTGAGCTGCTCGGCATGGGGCGGATCGCCTGGCGGCGGTGGGGGCAATGGCTCGATGTTGCTCCACACCGTGCCGGTCGTGCGAGCCTGCGTATGAAGGCCCACCAGGTGATACCGTTCGGCGGCGCTGCGGGCCGACTGCGCGATCCGCTCGGTCAACGCCCGGACACTTGGGTCATCGGGTTGGCGACCCGTTTCGCGGGCGATGACGACCTCAACTTCGTCGACGAAGGGCTCCCACCGTTCTTCCAGTCGCTCGGCGAAGCTGGCTTGCAGCCGGTCGATCAGGACCGAGCCTTCGGTCTGCAAGGTGGCCATATAAGTCGATAGGTCTTCGGCAAACCGCTGGGCAAAGGCCTCGGCCAGCGGCGGAGAGACCTCGGCCAACAGGCTGGTCATTTCGTTGGCGATGTCTTCCTGATGGGCTTCCAGCCGGTTTTGAACCAGGTCGACCATCGGCTGGATGTCGATCTCGGTCCGCGGGCGGTCGCGGACAATGGGGCCATAGGCGAGATAAGCCCAGGTCAGGCCCAATGCCACAATCAGCACGGTCATCAGGATGCTGGTGGCCAGCAGCTTTTGCAGATCGCCTTGCAATCCGGCCAGATCGGTCGGCGAGGCGGTGGGGGGATCAGCCATGGGACTTTTGCTCGGCGATTCGAGGAACGTCGCTTCGGGTGCGACGAATTCTGACTCGCCGATTCTACGCATCACCCAGCCAGAGCGTCGTGGCCCGACGTCCCCAACCGCCGGAAATCAGCGATAATCGTAGGCCGGATTCTTCGGATCGAAGTCGCGATCGGTCAGCCCGACATTGAAGCGCAACTGCGTGTAGGTGTACTCTCCCAGCAAGACCGGCTGGTCACCCGGCCGGGCCGGCCAATCGTACACCTCGTTCCGCACAGGAATCTGCCATTCGTTGTCGTAGTAGCTGCGGGCCACGTGGTACTTGAAACTATCGCGGCGGTACGGATGAAAGACCTGCACGCACGTGCAGTCACGCCCGTCGATCCGGGCGGGGAAGGTTTTGACGTCGACTTCGCCGTAGCGGATCTCGGCCTCTGAGATGCCGATCATGCGATCCACCAGGTTGTGCAAACCGGCCTCGGTGACCGGGTAGCGATTGCCCGACATGGCCCAGTCGCTGGTGGGATCCAGACGTAGTGTCCCCGCAAAGCGTTGCAGGCCCACCGAATGGGCCACCACTTTATTGTCGTTCTGACCCCGGACGAAAATCGCCTCGGTGCCGGCCTTATCGTCGGGCTTGAGATACCGCAGGTACACGCTGAACGGCTCCCGTCGGACCTTCATGGCCAGGGTCTCGGACCCTTGCAACTGGTTCTTGATCCGCTCGCGCTTGATGAACACGCAGGTGTAGTCGCGAACGTTGGCCAGCACCTCGCGGGCCCGATAATTCCGACGCAGCCCCTCCATGAGAGGGTGCTCGGCGTTCGCTTGCGGCTCAGCGGAATTCTCGCCACCAGCGCCAACCTGGGCCAGCAGAGTCAACTCGCGCGTGGGCCGGCGGGCCGAATCGTCCACGAATTGCCGCAGGGCCGTGGTGGCGGCGGCGTCGTGAGTCCCAGCCACCGAATGTCCCGCAAATCCCGATGGAGCGGCAAGTGGGGTGGGCGGCTCGTGGGCCAAGGCCCCGCCTACGGTCACCATCCAGGCCGCCGACAGTCCAAGCAGGGTGCGCATGATGCCGACCTCACAATCAGGAATCGTCACAGACAGTCACCGTGTCCTACATCCGCCGAGCGTTGCCGCCAATCAAGCGAACTTTCGCATCGGGTCGACCTGGGGCTCGCCGACCGCTCGTCGGGGGCAGGGGCCGTCCGACTCGATTTTTCAGGGTACAATAATAGATATCGTTGCCCCGTCGGGCGGCGGCATCATGCCGCGAGGGGCGGTCGGGGGTCAAGTCCGGTTCAGCCAGTCTGCCCAGACCCACACCCCACCCCGCGAGCTATGCTTGTGAGCCGGCACGACGGTGGCGGTTCGGTTCGCGCCGGTTGGCATCGCCCGCCGAATGGGTTGGAAGGTGAGTCCGCGTTTCTCGGG
>JBJHDE010000017.1:3471-6345 GCA_050486385.1 Planctomycetales bacterium
CGGGGTTCAAACACATGGTGTCCCAGGTTGACACGTCGGAGAGGTTTTCGCCCGAGGCGGTTTCGCCCCGCGGGCCCGACGAGCCGCCGGTGGTGTTTTACGACGCCACCTGTGGGTTGTGCGATGCCAGCGTGCAGTGGCTGCTCAAGCGCGATCGCCAACGGCGACTGCGGTTCGCGGCGCTGGACGGGGCCACGGCCGAGCAGGTGTTTGCCCAGGCGGGCCGGCCCAGCAGCGATCCTGGCCGACAGTCGATGCTGCTGTGGGACCACCGCGGCCTGGCGACTCACAGCACCGCGGCGCTGCGAACGCTGGGCTATTTGGGTTGGCCCTGGAAGGCCCTGACCCTCGGTCTGTGGGCTCCCCGGTTTCTTCGCGATCCCGTCTACCGCCTGATCGCCCGCAATCGCCACCGTTGGTTTGGGCAGCCCTCGACCTGCCGCCTGCCCACCGGCGACGAGCGCCACCAGTTTCTCGATTGAGTTGCCGGGGGCCGCGGTTTCAGGTACTGGTGGCAACCAGCCTGCGCTTGGAGGTTTCCAGAAGGTTTCCGTCAGCGAAGCTGGGCGGCGCGGTGTGACGTGTCAACCTGTTTGGGCGAACGCTCACCCGATCCCGGGCGAAGTCTCCTGAGAGAGTCGTTATCGCGAGACAGAAAAGCAATCGAGGGGAGGCGGCACCCTTCCGAAGTGGAAGAAGAATTTGATTGGCGCCCTATCGCTGACGTCGATATTCTACCAATGCTCGGCGGTCTGGTGCCGCATGGGCGCGGGCGTTTGGCACAAGGTGCGTGCTAGCGCGGCTATCCCTCGGAACCACCTGACATGCCCACAATCGTCTTGGGAACCAACAAGGGGACGACCTATCGGTTGACGTACACGGTGACGAAGGTGGCTGTTAAGGAGGATTCCTCGGTCGCCAAGTATCGCAAGAATGTGTCGGATGAAGTCGACACGGTTATCAGCGGATTGAAAAACAAGGCCCTTTGGTTCTGTACGTTCGAGTTCGATGCAAAGAAACTCGCTCCGAAGCGTGTTTCGGACCTCACCTTTCCGGACCTTTCGCCACGCAAGGGACATGTTCACGGCAAAGGATGGAAATATCACATCGATAAGGGGCGCGGTTCCGAAGACCGCCTCATGGTCGACTCCTGGTCGGCCAGCATCAAGAACATCAGCGATCCCACCGCGGGTAAACTCAAGAATACGATGGAACTCACCTGCAACGTTGAGATCTCCATCACGGTCTCTGCCGAAGACAGCACCCACTCGTGAACTGGCTCGACCCAGCTGGAATCATCGTCCATTCCCAGATACTCATCGCCGCTCTCGTCGGCACGAGTTATTGACCGAGATCTGCGGGCTCCTACGAGCTTGTTTCGGCAGCGACTGCTCGAGAATCAATCACCAGCGGCAAAATGCTTTTCGACCTCATGCTCCCAGTCGATCGCCCGCACTCCTGGTGCCAAGGTGCCAGACATCAGGTCGTCACTCTCGGCATCGAGATCGCTAAATCCCAAAATGTGGCCAAACTCATGCGCCACGACGCTGACGAGGTCAACGCGGCCCTGCTCAATCTCAGTTGGCAAGATTCCCCAGCCGTAACCTGCGGCATCAACATCAATGTAAATCGTGTGTCCGCCGGCTCGTCCAAGGAATCGCTCCGGAAGATTGGCGATTGACACATTCACCGCGGACAAAAGCTGGGTACCGCTCTCGCCAAGTTGGCTGGTCCAGTAAGCCGAAGCAAGGTCGATCGCTGTCGAGAGCATTTCAGAATTCAGTGCCTCGGCACCTGGACCAGGTGCTCCCGCAACCCGCAAGGATTCCGCTCCACGACCACCAGAGACGGTGATACCGTTTCTAAAAGTGTTTGCGTATGCGAAGAAGCCACCTGTAAGCAATGATCCAGTGCGGCCATCGAATGCACGGACATGAGGACCGCCGCCGGGACCAGCTCCGGTGATAATGTCTGCATGACCATCGCCGTCCAGGTCCGAAGCTGAGACCCGCACGCCACCGGAGAAACGTGGGTCGTAGGCATAAAAGCCGAACAACTCAGTCTTACTTGCTCCATCGAATGCGCGGACATGGGGGCCTCCTCCCGGGCCGGCGCCCGTGATGATATCGGCCCGAAAATCCCCCGTGAGATCGCCCGCAGCGACGTAAACGCCTCCACGAAATTTTGGATCATAGGCATAGAACCCCCAAAGCTCGGCTCCAGTCTGCCCACTGATCACGCGCACATGCGGGCCACCGCCTGGTCCGGCCGCGACAATGATATCGGCATGTCCGTCACCATTGACATCGCCTGCCGCCACCCGGACCCCCCCAGAAAACCTGGGGTCAAACGCCATAAAGCTCATCAACTGTGACCCATCTCGTCCACTAAACACGCGAACATGCGGTCCACCTCCGGCCCCCGCACCGGTGATGATGTCAATGTAACCGTCACCATTCACATCAGCGGCGGCAATATAGACACCGCCTCTGAACCCCGCACTGTACGCAAAGAAATTACTGTTTGGCCCATCCATTGGCTGCAGTGTGGCACCGTCGAACACACGGACGTGCGGTCCTCCACCCGGCCCCGCCGCGACAATGATATCATCAACGCTGTCACCATTCAGGTCAGCCAAGACGACTCGAGAGCCCCCCTGAAACCCTGCGAAAGGAGTCAGCGCAAACTCGACCTGCCCAGTCCAGGGATCATATCCCGTGACGGTATTGCCACCTGAATCGACACCTGCAATCAACAAGTTTCCCGGAATCACTTCATAAACCGCCTCCATCGAGACGCCATCAATACTATTCCAAATAATCTGCTCTGCATTACCACCTGAAATCCAGTGCGAGAACTGGTAGTGGACACCTT
>JBJHDE010000017.1:6355-16144 GCA_050486385.1 Planctomycetales bacterium
AGACTGTACCAATGGGGCACTCACCACAAACCGGTTTCCGACGATGTGCAAATCCGCAAACCCTCCCGGACGGGGAATGCCATCAATCTGAATCGAAAGTGACGGCACATTTGGAACGATAGTCATCATGGCCAACTCGGGATAATACAATTGACTCACGGTGTGGCTCAAGCCACTGGAATCCTCGACAGTAAGAGTCACGCGGTAAGCAACGAACGCTTCTCGCTCGGTGATTGGAATCTGAAACGTAACCTCATCCAGACCTGACGTCGGTGGCAGAATTGGATGCGTCGCTGAAGCTCGAACCAACTCAATTTCCCAGGTCATTGCGGCCGGATCCAGTTGGCCATCTTCAAAGTCGAATCCTGAACCGGTAACGGTGAATAACTGCCCCCCCTGCCAAAGGACGCCAGGATCTGGACTGAGAATCTCCGCAACCGGGATAAAGTTGTCGAGAATTGTAAGAACGACCTCGTCGCTAGTCACAGTGCCAAACTCGCTACTTACCACGACTTGAAACACCGCGCCAGAATCCGTCAAATCAAGCTCATCAAGCACGAGCTTGGCATCGTTGGCCCCCAAAATTTCTTCACCATCACGTATCCACTGATACTGCAAATTCCCCAACCCAGAAGCAAACACCTGAAACTCGACCGCGGCAACATTCCCGGTTGCCAACTCGCGACCAGTAGTAACACTCTCGGGCTGAAGAGAAATCTTGGGGACGAGGAACTCGGCATCCCGCTGAAGCCGAACAACTCCATCGCGCAATCTCGTAATCCAGAGACTTCCGTCCTGAGCAACCGTCATGCCCGTCAGGTTCGACGTACCAAGACCGAGCTGTTGGCCACCAAACACCGAAAGATCCGCAAATTGATGCACCTGACCGGTACTGGTATCGTACCAGTAGACCCAGCGCTGACAGTGATCCGCAAAGAAATAGGCATTGGAAAACTGGTCGCCAAACGTATTAATCTCGGGAGTGTAAAAGGCTGCACCAACGATCGCACAGCCAACCAATCCGTCGGCTGAGTGGGCAGTATTCGCGTAGGCAAAGATCGGGTTCTGCAATGAGGGGTTCGTGCCCATGCCTTCTACGTGAGGCCAGCCGTAGTGTCGCCCAGGCAAGACTTCGTTGATCTCTTCATACTTTGAGCGCCCCACGTCGTTGACAAACAAACGACCGGTCTCAGAGTGAATGTCCATCGAGAACGGATTCCGAAACCCCAAGGCCCAGATGGCTCGATTCTTTCCCGTGGCGGTTTGATAAAAGGGATTGTCGGTCGGGATGGAACCATCCTTGTTGATGCGCAAGATCTTTCCATGCAAATTGTCCATGGAAGACGAGTTTAGCGGAACGTCACTATCTCCCGTGGCAACATACAGCTTGCCATCCAGGCCAAACCGCATGGCACCGCCACTATGATTCATCCCCACCACGGGATCCAAAACAAAGATTTCCACAAGACTTCCTGGAACAACCTGCCCGTTGTTCGCCGTCACCCGAATGATCTTATTTCGCACGACCGCCTCATTGGCGGTGTAATACACATAGACGTGTCCATTGTTCAGGTAGTCCGGATCAAAGGCAACGCCCTGAACTCCCTGCTCACCGAGAGTTGCTGCATTCAGGCTGAGAAAAAGTTGGGCTTGCCCTTGCTCTTCATCAATGATGAAAACGCCACCGTTCTTGGCGGTTACAAACATTTGCCCATCGGGAGCTTGCGCAATGCCCGTGAGAAGCTGGTTCGGTACGACCGCAACGATCTCCTCCGAGAAGCCAGGAACTAGTACAGCCAGAAGGTCGCGCTGCTCAAGGCTTTCAATGCCAAGCTGGGTTGTGCGCTGTTGTTCGGCTCGTCGGTCGAGGCGAGGCCGTTGGAATCCCAGGATCTTCAGCAGGTTCATGAGATACCCCGATCGTGTCAAACTGTGAAGCGGTTTGTGGATCCAGACAAACACACAACTATTGGCGATAGGTCGTCCGACAGGTTTGGGCACCTCAGCCCGCGAGTCGTCTCAAACGTCTACCCCACCCACTCTCAAAACAACTCTGGCGCGCAGCGAGGGACACTTCGCCTCTAACACGTTGGTGGCCATACACCCCGCGGCGTCAAGACACGTGGTAAACGCGACCCCCACATTTGTCATAGCATGACGGCCCAACTCGGCGCAAGCCCAAGGCACCGGCAAGCTCACGCCTTGGTTGGTCATTCAAAACGTCGGCCAATCCGGGAAGCATGGCTTTGCGGCAAAATTGCCCTCCAACCATATCCCCAAAACTCCCCGCACCCCATATTTAGCCCAGTCGACGCAGTTTGGTGCTAATCCCTCCGCAAATCGCGGTCAATACCGGGCCGACAAGTTCAAGCTACGCGAGGCGGGCACGGTCCTAGGGATTGCACCAATTGAAACGTGTGGCATGGTGCCGGAATCTCTTGGGCAGGCTGTTTGGGTATGACCCTGTGTACAGCCCGAGTACTCGGTGCTTCAGAATTGGCGAGTTCCAATGGACCTATGGGAACCTGAATCGGACCCAGACACGTGAGCAACCCGCTTGGCGAAGAGGGGTGGCCCTTCCACCCGTCACCCCCCTGCCCAAGCCGCCAAGTTTCCCAGGGGGGCTTTGTTTTGCAAGAGAGTTGGCCTTCCCCTACGAGGGCCTTTCCCTAAGCCGGCGCAACGGGCGTCCGAACATCCACCAGCCGAGGGCGGCGGCGAGGGTGGCGCCGAGGAGATCGGCGAGCCAGTCGTTGATGTCGCAGTAGCGGCCGAACCAGGGCTGGGTCAGCTCGTCGAGGGCCGCGATGGCGGCGACCACAGCCAACAAGCCGGCGATCCCCCAGACGCTCCAGCGGCCTTGGGCGGCGCCGGCGGCGATGGTCAACCAAGTGACCAGGCCGTAAGCCGCCGCATGCAACAGCTTGTCAATGTGCGAGTCGCTGAGGTCGCCGGTGATGGCCTCGACCTGCGTGGCGGGCATGTGCGTCGAGACGATCAGCCCCAGCCAGGCGACCACGGCCGCCAGGATGACCAGCAACGTCCACCAACGACCCCGCTGGGCAGGTGGCATGGGTTGGCCTTTGCGAGGGCAACGCGACTGGTTCAGGCATCGGCCACCCGCCCCCCGGTGCCGCGTCAATCGGGAAGCTGGTCGCTCTCGGGTTCTTTCAACCAGAAGCTCAGGATAAAGGCCGCAAAGTACACGCCAAAGCCCACCAGGGCCGCCGCGTAGACCTGGCCATCGGCCCGTCGGGCGATCTCGAACAATCCAAAGAACGAGCCCGACGTGATGAACAAATCGCTCAGCCCTTGGGTCAGCAAGACAAACGAGGTGCCCATCACACGACCGCCGATGTTAGCGGCAAAGCCCGAGGCCGTACCCCGCAGCCGCGTGGGAAACACCCGCGGCAGGTAATTGCCCCAGAAGCTCAATTGCGCAATGGCAAACAATCCCACGAAGAACATGCCTATCGTCAGTAAGGTCAAGTCGTAGGATGCCGTGGTAAGAAACACCACCGGTAAGATGATGAGCGCTGGAATCTGGAAGGTCCACAATAGCAGCCGTCTGGTGATGATGATGGTCACCAACAAGGCAAACAAAAATCGGCCCACAAGCCCGCCGATCTCCTGCCACTTCTGGACGGTGCTCTTGGCTTTCTCTTGATCGTCCAGTTGGGCCCGCAGTTCGGCCAGATGCTGGACTTCGTCTTCCGTGATGGTGCCGTCGTGCTCTTTATTGATGAGTTCAATCAGCTTGGGGCGACCGCCTTCGACCTGATTCAACTCGGGCAACTGCGGCACGAGCTGCGGCACAAACTGCAAAGCCCCCAACGCGGCCCCGTAGGTGCATCCCACCATGACCGTGGTCAGCAGCGTGGTCTTCCACAACCCCGGCGCAAACAAGCCCACAATGCTGGGCCGTTGCAATTGTCCCTGCTGGCGTTTGTATCGCCAGACGGGCGATTCCGGCAGAAACGGCCGGATCAAGATCAGCGGCAAGGCTGGAAGTACGCCGCTCATCAGCGTGTACCGCCAGGCGGCGTTGCCGTCCATCACGCGACCTTCGGTGCCGGCGGCCAACGGAATGGTGGGAAACTGATCGGCGAAAGCCACGCAAAAGTAATAGGCAAAGGCCACCAGCAGGCCGCCCAACGAGCTGAACGCCTGGGTGTAGCCCAGCATCTGCTCGCGCTGTTTGGGGTGGGGAAACAGCTCGGCCACCCAGGCCACCGCGGCCACGAACTCGACACAAAAGCCGATGAACGTCAGCGAACGCAGCGCCAGCAGCGTCCAATAGTCGGTGGCAAAGCCCGCGGCAAACGCGCTGAAGGCGTACAGCAAAATACTGTAGGTCAGCACCCGGCGGCGGCCGAACCAGTCGGTCAGGTATCCGCCAAACAAACCAAAGATGCCGCCCGCGAAGGCCGGCAGCACAAACAGCATGCTGCGGTACCAGCCAAACTCGACGGGATTGAGAAACGGGTCGAGGCCGGTGAGTTCCTCGATGGCCGGCGTCACGATCAACGGCAGCATCAGCAGCTCGTAGATGTCGAACGCAAAGCCGATGGCCGCGAGGATCACCACCAACCAACTGGTGATCGTCAACTTGGGAAGCGGGTCGTTGACGTCGTACTGAACCGGGGGCGGGATGTTCGACATGCTGAATGCAGGGGCCGGAGCAACGCTCGGGAAGCCCGCGGGCGGGCACCCGCGGCCAATACGGAAGGTGACTCTAGGCCGACCCCGAGTGGTTGTCAAAGCCCAGCCGCCGGTCTGGGGGCTGGCTTAAGCGGTCCGCCTCAGGGCTCGGGCCAGCCGTTGGTGCTCCGCCGAGGATGAAACCAAGCGACTTGGCCCCCTACGTCCTGCCAGGAAAAATAGTCCGAAAGATTGGATTGTCGCACCTGGGCCTTTTCCCTAAGAAAGTTTGTGGCATTTGGGGGGCGGGGCTGCTATAAATGGAGTGTCTTCTCTTGGCATTCCAAGCCATCCGTGTCGTGGGCGGACACGTGGCGAGCGGTCTCGGTGTTTCCAGCCGGCATGATGCTCGCCCAGTTGGTCTTGTTTTGGAAGGGGCCATGGCATGAGCGCGCCATTCGATCCGTATTACAAGTGGCTGGGGATTCGACCGCAGGACCGGCCAATTACTCACTATCGGCTGTTGGGCATCGCCCGGGGTGAAGACGATCCCGAGGTCATCCAACAGGCGGCCGATCGTCAAATGGCCTTCTTGCGGATTCACCAGACCGGCCCGCACGCCGAACTGTCCCAAAAGCTGCTCAACGAGGTGGCCCGGGCGCGGCTGACATTGCTCGATCCCCAGCGGCGGCGGACCTACGACGCTTCGCTGCAAGTGACGAATCGACCACGAGTTGCGCCGCCACCGCCCTCGGGAACCGCCCCGCCACCCGCCTCCGTGCCGGTTGCGGTTCCGGTGTTGCCCACGGTTCCGACCGCGCCGGTGCCCTCGATGCCCGAAATGGCCGTGCCGCCGGTTCCGCCCAACCCGATGATCAGCCCCTGGGGGCCGTCCCCCTATGCCACGGCTGGCGGCTTGGCGACCGCGGCGGCCACGACCGCGCGACCGGCCTGGGCGCCCAACGGCCCTCATGGGGGCTCCAATTTCTGGGATGGCTCCGAGGACTCGCAGGATCGCGCACTGACCGATCTGTTCGATCGCGCGCGGACGCCCGGCAGCGGGTTCGATAGCGTGACCGGCAGCGAGTTGAATGCCCTGGCCTACGATCGTCGGCGGGGACTCGGCCTGTGGTTCGTGGCCGGAGCCCTGGCCTTGGGGCTAATTCTGGTGGCGGTCGCCGGGCTGGTGCTGGCCAGTTGATGGCCGCTGCCCGTCCTGCCTGGGAAGCGTCGCATCGGGTGGGGTCGTGCGATCCGCGGGAGTTCGCTCGCCGGCGGGTCGGAACCTTCCCCAACGGAACCGCGTCGATGGTTCGGGCCGCGATCGGCCACGGCATCGACTTGTGGCCGCAACCCTGCTTGTGGCGCGACTCCGCCGACGGTTAAAGTTGAACTCGTGCTCGACGAGTTGTCCCGGGCGTGCCAACCTGCTGGGCCCGCCAACCTCCCTGGCCCGTCGATGCGACGGGCGACCTGCTGTCATACTCTCTCTGGTTCGAGGCCCAAGATGATTGCCCTGCGTAGGACCGTAGCCGCGGCGGTGCTGGTGGTAAGCTGTGCCCTGCACGCGACTTGGGGCTGGGCCGACGACAGCCCCGGGGTCAAGCCCAGCGAGGAGATGCGGCTCTACCTGATGGATGGCTCGGTGCTGGCCGGAAAGCTGGAGCTGGAGGTTTTGATCGTCGAAACCAAATTCGGCGGGCTGACCATTCCCGTGGCCTCGCTGCAAAGCTTTACGCCGGGCCTGGGCAGTCACCCGCAGTTGCGGCGTCGGCTGGGCGAGTTGATTGAAGAGCTGGGCAGCGAAGATTTTGGTGTCCGCGAGGCGGCCCAAGGCGAGTTGCGACGGATGGGCGTGTTGGCCCGGGCCCACCTGCAAGCGGCCAGCGACGATACCGATCCCGAACGCAAGAAGCGGGTCGAGCAGCTTCTGGACGAGTTGACCGCCTTCGACGATGTGGCCGACAGCCACTTTGGCGATCCCGGAGAGTTGACCGAACCGCTGGCCGAGCGGGACACGATTGTCACCGACGAGTTCACCGTCGTGGGTAAGATCGTCCCTCAGAGCTTCGAGGTCGTCAGCCGCTACGGGCGATTGACCGTCAAGCTCAGCGATATTCGCCGGTTGGTGCGGCCCACCGAGGTGCCCGAAGACTCGCAGAAGCGGCTGACGATTACCGGAGCCAATCTCATTCAGCAGGGCTACCGCGACTCGGGCCTATTGGTCCGCCGGGGCGATCGGATCAGCGTGATCGCGGAGGGCACCCTGATGATGACGCCTTGGGGCCAACAGGCGATTAGCGGCCCCGACGGCGGCCCCAACTACGGTTGGTACACCCAGAATCAGATTCCCAGCGGCTGTCTGGTGGCCCGCATCGGCGAGAGTGGCCCGGTACTCAAGATCGGCGCCCGTGCCGATATCGTGGCCGAACAGACCGGTCGTCTGGGCTTTGCCGTGGCCATGCAGCAGAACTTTGCCAACCAGATGTTTCCTGGCGAGTACCGGCTGCGGGTGCGGGTGACCCGCGGCAGCGAATGACGGAACGCGCGGCTGGCCCAAGGTGGAAGTGGCCCCGGAGCCCCTGGCAACGCACCGCGCCCCGGGTGGGGACGGATCGTCGCAATGGTCCTCGAAGCGGGTTGAGGTCGGACCGGATGGTCGACGGTGTCGCACCCTGATGGACAAGCCATGAGTGCTCGCCAGGCCGTGGGCAGCCATCGGCAGGAGGCAGAACCTGGCACTTTGCCGGTGATAAGGCCCGCGGTGGTGGCATCGTGACCCGCGCTGCATCCCCCCTTTGACAGGTTCCGCTCAGCGGATGGACCATCAATCAGGAAATCCCGCAGGTTTTGGGTAGACGTGCGGGTTGGGCGACCTCTAAGATGCTTGGTTACCGGTCCCCGAATGACCGAGATGGCCTTGGTATACGGAAGGCGCGATGACAAGCACGACATTGTCGGAAGGGACACCGACGCTGACACGCAACACGGGCGAGAGCCTGCCGGCGTGTCCGCCAGAATTTCTGGCGCGTTACAACGAGATCGTCAACGACGAACGGCTCAGTTGGACGACTCAGCACCGGATGCGTTCTTTGCTAGGAGCCGGGGGCCAAGGCGTCGTCTATCTCAGCGATCGCCACGGGACCGACGGATTCACCTTGCCGGTGGCCCTGAAGGTCTTCAGTCCGCAGCATTATCGCGATGTCGCCAACTACGACGAAGACATGCGTCGGCAGGCGATCATCGCCGCCCAGGTGGCCCAGATTCAGCACGATAACCTGTTGGACGTCCACAACTTCGTGGAGCGGAACCGCATCCGCATCATGGAGATGGAATGGGTCGACGGTTACGATCTGCGGCGGCTGCTGTCGAACTCCATGATCGAGCGGACCCGCGGCCACGCCAGCGAGGCCCAATGGGAATATGTCTCGCGGGTCATCTTCTCGCCCGGCGAGCATCAGCCGCGGCTGAAGCCGGGGCCGGCGATTCAGATTATCCGCGAGTGCCTGGGTGCCCTGACCGCCATGCATCGAGCGGGCATTTTGCATGGCGATTTGAAGCCCAGCAACATCATGCTCAAGCGGACCGGGGCGGCCAAGATCGTGGATATTGGCTCGGCCCTGCCGATCAATCAGCCCATCGCCCGGCGGATGTGCTCGCCGGCCTACGCCGCGCCCGAAGTGCTGCGGGGCGAAGATACCACGCCGCAAAGCGATTTGGCCAGCCTGGGCTATGTGATGATTGAGATGCTGGCCGGTCGGGCCCCCTTTGCCGACAAGCACAGCTATTACGAATTGCTCAACGCCAAGGCCAACCTGCCGGCCCTGTTGCCGCGGATGCTGCCGGCCGAGGTGGTGTGCAACGAGTTGCTGCTCAACTTCTGTCGCCGCATGGTCCATCCCGACCCCGCGCGGCGCTTTCCCTCGGCCGAAGCCGCCGCCTTCGATCGCGATGGGGCCTCCAGCTTCCATCGCCAACTCGTCAAAGGCGACTTGGCCAGCGAGTACGGCAACGACATCCGGGTGTGGCTCAAGGTTCTGGAATAACGCCCACCGCCAGCAGACCAGGCCGTTCCGTCGGCCGATTCCTCACCGGGATCGGCCGGCCTCTGGCAATCGCTTGGATGCCTCCACCGCTTCGATTACCATGCAGGTGGTCCGTCGCCGTTCGGCTGACGGCTTCGCCGTGGGATTCGCACGCCAGGGGTCGGTGGATCGGGCACAATGTTCAACATGTTCGAGTGGTGGTGCGAGCGGTTCAATCCCGGGCCCGTGGCCACGGTCCAGTACGGCCGGGGCTCAACGAGCGGCCTGCCGGGGATTTTGATTGTCCTGAAGTTCCTGATCCTCTGCGGATTGGCAGGCTGGGGCGTCGTTTGGGTGGCCCTGGAAGTCCTGCCGGGATGGTTCAAGGGCGAGCATTATCCTCGGGCGGTGGCCGGTTGGGTGGCCATCATCATGGCCTACCTGGGACTGGGCTACATCGTTCGCCCGCAGGTCCCGATGGACAACATTGGCTGGTTCGGCGGGCTGATGAATCATCCGTTTCGCATCTCGGATGATTGGAATCGCTTCGTGCTGCTGATTGTCGTGCTGCTGTATCCGGGGCGGATCGTGGCCGAGAGCATTGTCGACCTGTGGGACCTGGCCTTCGCTACGATCACCCCGCCACCGCCGACCTACGGCGACGATGCCGACAATCCCCCCGAGCACGACGTCCCAGCCGTCGAGGATTGGGAAGACGATCCGTTCGAACAGTACTTGCCCGAGGATCATCCCACCCGGCGGCCCGCGAAGAGCGAGCCCTCGACCGGCGCCCTGTTGGGGTTGTTTCTCGCGGTGCTGGGCATCTCGTTCGGCTTGGCCTACTGGTGGCTCATGGGCCGCTGACCGGCGGGTCGATGACGTGCGCTGGCCGCCATCCGCTGGCGGTCGGGCGGCTGGGCTCGACGGTGATCAGCACCGAGCGATCACTCTGGGGTTGGCAAGTGATCTGCACCTTGGGCAGAAAGCGGCGAAGGGTGTCGATGTTGGTCGTGGTGTGCGGCGTCAACGGGCCGGTGCGATATCGGCCGCCGCAGCCAATCGCCAGGGGCAGCAGCAGTTGGTCGGCCAGATGCCCGCCCACCGGCCAGGTCCGCTCCTGGTA
>JBJHDE010000017.1:16154-17958 GCA_050486385.1 Planctomycetales bacterium
GGACGTGATCCTCTCGCGCGCCCGGCCCGAGGGGCTCTCCGCGCTCAACATTCTCACCGGTACCATCGCCGAAATCCATCCCGGCCAGGGCCCCGGCGCGCTGGTGACGCTCGCCATGGGCGATGATCACCTCGGTCACGTGCTCGTAATCCAGCCGCGCGACAATTGCATTGGCCGGGCCCATCGACGAGGGATGTCGTTCGAGGTTCACTTCCTCGGGCGACCACTCCAACGCTTCGAGGATTCGGCGTCGCTCCCGCTCGCCTACGTGATCCGGCAGGCGGGCCAAATGCACCGTCGCCTCGCGCCGCACGAGTTCGCCGCGCTCCAACAGGTCCAGCCACTGCGGCGGCTGGGCGGGGCCAATCGTCAGTTCGACGCGCCCTCGCCCGCGCGGATAAAAGCCCGGCTGAACCAGCGTGCGTTCGACCCGCCAACCCATCTGGTCGGTCAGTCGCAGAAAGGCGGCGTCGAGAAAGTCGTATGGGGGAGCGAAGGGGTTGTGCGTTCCGCCCCGCAAGATCAGCGTGCTGGGCGATGTGGCTTGGGTCAACGGCGGCAACACGGTCTGGGCAATCAGACTGGTGCTGCCGGCGGTTTCGAGTTCGAAGCGGTATTCGCCTCCGGTGACGGCCTGCGGATCGAACACCAATCGTCGCGAGGCCAGCCGGGCCCCTTGAACCTGGGCCCGCCCGACTTCGGCCGCGGCGGTGACGCTCAACAGATGCTGCGGTCGCAGACCAGGCTTGGGACGGCCAGCACGGATGTTCCGCAGTTCAAACGGCTGGCCCGTCAGCAGGCTCAAGGCCAAGGCCGACCGCAGGATTTGCCCCCCGCCCTCGCCCTGCGAACCGTCGAGTGCCAAGGTTTCCATGAGCGATTTGGGGGTCCGAGAACGCGATTCCACGACATCCATCAACCGGCGGACACCCGCAAGACGTGGGTGGGTTCGCCAACGGGGGGCACAACTTGACCGGGGCGAGGCCGGCTCCTTACGATACCTTGGAAGATGGCCGCTCGCACCATTGTGGGGATAGGTGGCGACCCGGCTCCCAGGCTCCGAACAGCACCTGCTCAATGGGCCAGAGGATGTGAGTTTGTATCCCCAACCCGTGTCGGCTGGAGGCCGCGACGTGCGGGTGTCACGTATGGAGTGGTCTTCTGAACGATTGAAAGGACGAGCCATGATGCGACTGGCAATGTTGGCCGGTGTACTGGCCTTGTTGACGACCTCGGCCCAGGCCGAGCAACCCTACGGCCCCCACGAGCAAGAACCACTCGACCTTCAGTTGGCCGCCGCCCTGGCCGACGAGGCCGGCCTTGAGGCCCGGCTGCGGAGCGCCGTCGACGACCCCGAAAATCAGGTCGCCTACTTCTGGCCCCGCAGGTACTGGGGCGGGTATTCCGTCTCGTTCTATCGCGGGCCCGTCTGGCATCGGCCCGCGGTCTGGTATCGCCCGGTGCCTCGGGTCTACAGCAGCTTTGGCTATGCCAGCTACTACCGTCCGCCGGTCGTGTACCGCCCGCCGGTGGTCTACAGCTATCCGACGGTGTACAGCAGCTTTGGCTACAGCAGTTACGGGTTCAGCAGCTATGGCTACAGCCTGCCGGTCTACTCGGCCCCGGTGGTGACGGTGGGCTACTATTCGCCCGCCTACGTGGGCTGTTACTACTGGTAGCCGTTTGATGGCGGCTGCTGGCCATGGTGAGCCCCCGCGGATCGTCAGGCCAACGGGATCCGCCCGAGGGTGACACATGCGGGGCGTTTCTGGCCGGATGGATGTTGGTCCATCCGGCCCAGAAG
>JBJHDE010000017.1:17968-20464 GCA_050486385.1 Planctomycetales bacterium
CTTTCTGAGTGCGGGGTTGGGTTGACCGGGTGAGCCGACGGGCCGAGAATCCGTGGAGATTATGTGATCTTGCGGTTCCTCACTTGGCCGACCGACCATGCCTCGTTTCGCCGTGATCCTGCCGGCCGCTGGCAAAAGCGCCCGCTTTGCCCACCCGCACTACAAGAAGCCGTTCGCTCCTTTGAACGATCGGCCGGTGTGGCTGCATTCGGTCGAGCGGTTCATTCACCGCCCCGATGTGTGCCAGGTACTGGTGGTGGTCGCCGATGAAGACCGCGACGAGTTCGAGATGAAGTTCGGGGCCAACGTCGCGATCCTGGGACTCACGCTCGTCAGCGGAGGGGCCGAGCGGGCCGACAGCGTGGCCAATGCCCTGGCCCAAGTCCGCGAAGAAGCCGACTTCGTGGCCATCCACGATGCCGCCCGACCGCTGCTGGCCAGCGAGTGGGTCGACAAAGTCTTCGCCAAAGCCGCCGAGACCGGCGCGGCCATGCTGGCATTGCCCGTGGTGGCAACGCTCAAGCGGGTGTCAGCCGATGGCTGCATCGAAGCCACCGTCTCCCGCGAGCACTTGTGGGAGGCTCAGACGCCACAGGTCTTTCGTCGCGATTGGTTGGATGCCGCCTACGCCGCCCGTGGCGAATTGGCCGCCACCGACGACGCCCAGCTTGTCGAGGCCTCGGGCCAGAAAGTGCATGTGGTGCCGGGATCGCCCATCAACTTCAAAATCACCACCGAAGACGATCTCCATTTCGCCGAGCACGCCCTGGGCGCCCTGCCACAACCCAAGATCGACCGTCCCCTGCACCCCTTCGCCGACGACGACCTCTGGCGTTAGCACCGGCTCTGGCCAACCGCTTGGGCCAACCTGACGCGCTTGCGGCGGGCTTGGGCCATTCGGGCGGCGGTCGGCTTGGGCAACTCGGGGGCGGAACACCGGGATCGAAACTCCATCACGCCCGACGAGGACGCTCCCGTGACGCTGCTGTTTCGCCTGCTGGTCATCGGTTGCTGTTTGGCCCCGTCCGTGCAGGCTGCCGAGCCACACATCGTGGCTCATCGGGGCCTGCTGCGACACGCGCCCGAGAACACGCTGGCCAACTTTCGAGCCTGCCTGGAGTTGCGAATCGGGTTCGAGTTCGACGTCGAGCGAACGCGGGACGGGCAACTGGTCTGCATTCATGACCGCACGGTCGATCGCACCACCGACGGCACGGGCCGGGTGTCCGAGATGACGCTCGAGGAGCTTCGGCGGCTGGATGCGGGACGCTGGTTCGACGCCCGCTTCGCCGGCGAGCGGGTGCCGACCGTCGACGAGGTATTCGCCCTGGTGGCCGAATACCGGCAGCACCCGATGCTGATTGCCGTCGATCTCAAGGCCGAAGCCGTCGAGCAGGACGTCGTGCGATTGGCCGTGCAGCGCGACGTGTTGCATCGTCTACTGTTCATCGGCCGGACGATTGGCGACCCTGGCGTCCGCCAGCGGATTCGGCAAACGTCCGACGCGGCCCAAACGGCGGCCGTGGCCAATACCTCGGACGAATTCGACCAGGCCCTGGCCGACGAATCCGCCAAGTGGGTCTACTTTCGCTACTTGCCCTCGCCCCAGCAGATGCAGGCGGTGCGGTCCGCCGGCAAGCGGGCGTTCATCGCCGGGGCCACCGTCAGCGGCCAGGAGCCCGCCAATTGGCGCAAGGCGGCCGACCTGGAGATCGACGGCATCCTGACCGACTACCCGCTGGAATTGCTCGAAATGCTGCGGAGCGGCCGCTGATCGCGGGTCGGGCCCTCCGGGGCGAGCCCGTCGCCGTGGGACCGCCGTCCACCTCACCGGAATGCTGGCATTGCCAGCATCTCGGCCCCCGCCGGACTGGGCTGGTCGAAAAGCGGCGGTTGTGGAACACTATTGTTTCGAGGAGAGCCATAGACTGCGCCGCAAAGCCGGGTCGGGTGAATGGAACCCCCAAGGCCTGCCGCCGGCGAGGTGCCTCCGTGTTTCGGGGAGCCTGCGGGCCAGGGCCAACGGGGCCCAAGTGCCGAGGATCCCGATCTCTTGCATTCGTCCCACAAGCGACCGATGGCCACAGACCAAGCAACCGATGTCTACAACGATCTCGCCTGGCGGGGCCTGATCCACCAGTCGACCGATCCCGAGCACCTGGGCCGTTGGCTGCGGGATAAGCCACGGACGGTGTACATCGGCTTCGATCCCACGGCCGACAGCCTGCACGTGGGCAGCTTGCTGCCGCTGTTGCTGTTGCGTCGGTTCGAGCGGGCTGGGCACAAGCCCATCGCCCTGGTCTGCGGGGCCACCGGCATGATTGGCGATCCCAGCGGCAAGAGCGAAGAGCGCTCGATGCTGGATGAAGTCGCCCTGCGGGCCAACGTCGAGGGCCTGCGGTCGCAGATCGGGCGGTTTCTGGATTTCGCGTCGGGTCGCAGCGTGCTGGTCAACAACTACGACTGGATGAAAGGCTTTGGCTACCTGGCCTTTCT
>JBJHDE010000018.1:0-14439 GCA_050486385.1 Planctomycetales bacterium
GGCCGACGAGCGGGCGCTGGAGGCGCACCTGGCGTTCTGCCGCCGGTGCTGCGGCGAGCTCGAGTTCGCGCGCCACCTGCGCGCGATGCTGGTCGACCGCACCCGGGTCGAGCTGCCGGATTGCAGGGAGAACCGCTCCAAATTGCCAGATCGACCAACGCCCCCATCGGACGAGTGTCCGGTGCCGGGGCGTTTTTTGTTGGCCGGCTCCTGACTGCATGCAATGCTTCCAGCAAGCACTGCCCGCGCGCCGCTGAGCTAGCAGAATTGGTGCATTCGTTACAGCCTGAACCGCTGTTTCGATAGAACCGCTGCTAACGGCACAGCATTCATGGCGCGGTTGTAGTGATAGCGACGATGGAACGCTTCATACAGTTGATTCAGTCGCCAAGGAGGGCGGCAAGGAGATGGCCATGGAACAATGGATGCCAGTCGGCCTGCTGGGGTTGGCGGTGGGACTCGCCGGGTGTGCCTTACATCGGAGCGAGGTCGCGATCGTCAAGCCGGTCGATTCCACCCCGGTGCGGATGGCGAGCCACGAAGTCGCCGAGATCCACGACGAATTGGCCCCCTCGTCGGAGGACATTCCCAGCATCGAGGTTCTCGATGAACTGTGGGGGGATCGCCCGCCCGCGAACTTCGAGGCCTTTTGCCCGCACGAGGTCCAATGCCAGGCGGCCGACGCTTCGCCGATGGCACGGCTGTTGATGGAAGAGCGGCAAGCCCTGGGCCGGTTGTTTCAGGCCGCCCCCCGCAAACTCCAACGTCAGAAGCAGGCCGGCACGGCCCTGGAACAGAAGGTGGCGGCGATTGCCGCTTACGACGCCCGCAATGAATCGGCGGCCGAGGCCCTGGACCTGTACTTCTCGCTGGCCCAGGCCGAGGCGACCCAGGAGTTGCTTGAGCACGGAACCCGGCAAATCGGCGAGGCGCTGGATCGCGGTCGGCGACTGGTCGAACAAGGGTTCATGGCGGGGGCGGCCCTGGGAACCCTGGAGCGCGAGCAAAATCAACTGGAAGGCCAACGGGCATCGGTCGAGAATTCGGTCCGCCAGCTCAACGTGGGTCTCAAGAGTTTGTTGGGCCTGGACGAGACGAGTCGCTGGCGGATTCGGCCCCACGCCAGCTTGGCAATTCCCGCCGAGCAGCCCGACACCGAGCAAGCCTTGGCCACGGCCCTGGGGCATAACCCCCGCCTGGTGCTGCTGCGAACCGTGCGAAAGAGTCTGCGGTCCGAGACGATGGACTCGGCCCGATCGCTGCTGAGTCGGGTCGATCCGATGCTCGGCGGTGGCGAATTGGCCGAGTTGGGAGGGCCCTGGTCCTGGCTGATGGAGCGGATCGGTCACGGCAAACAGGATCCACCGGCCGATCTGGCCGCGCGACGCCGGCAATTGGACGCCCTGATCGAGCAACAAGAGCGTCTGGTGCGGCTCAATGTGATGGAATCCCTCGAACGAATGGAGTACGCCGCCCGACGGGCCGCCTTGGCCCGCGAGGAAATCTTGAACCTCGAAGACCAACTCGATGCCCTCAAGCGCGGTCGATCGATCGGCCAGGCCGACGATAGCGAGATCCTCGAGACCCGACTCTCGGCCGTTCGCGCCCGGGCGTCGATGACCGAGTACGCCGCGCGGTGGCATCAGGCCCATGTCGAGCTGCGACGGACTCAAGGCGTGCTGGCCCTGGAGTGCGGCTACCAGTTGGTGGGCCCTGGCGTCTGGATGCACTACCCAGAAGGGGCCTCGTGTCCGGTTTGCCATTGACCGACGGTCGATGCGGTTGACTCCCCAATCGAGTGGCATACCCTGCCGGCCTTGGGCCCGTTGTGCCAGGCACCGAGGTGTCTGAGCGCGGGGAGTGAGAGCGACAGTTTGCCGCGGAAACGGCACCTGCCCTATCCGCTGCGGCGTTTGTGCGCGACAATAGAGACTCGTCGCGCGTTTGCTCTCGAATGGCCCCCCGCTGGAAGGTTGGCATGATGTCCACGGCCCGTTTCTTACTGAGCGGAAGTCTTGCCGCTGTGCTCGTGGTTGTTGGTTGCAACAAGCCGACCGTCGAGGACGAGGAATTCGTCCGCGGTTCCAGTCACGATGCCACGCTGCGCGGTCCCACGGGAGATCGTCCGGCACTGCGTTTGGCGGTGGGTCAGGATTGGCCGAGTCGGGTCTTTCAGATTGCCGCTGATCGCGGAATGGTCGACCCGCAAGAAGGCCAGGGCGGACCGGTCGAACTGTCCTGGAACGTCGACCTGGTTTATGTCGAGTTGGATGGCGCAGCGGCGTTGCAGGCGTTTCGCGACGGCAAGGTCGACGCGATCATTTTGCCCCTGGATCAGGCCATCGAAGCCAGCCACGACCGCCCCTCCGACGCCATCTTCGTGGCCGCGGGAGCCGCCAACGCCCCAGCGGGCGAGCAGCAGGTGTTTGTGCTGGCCCGCAGTGTGTACGAACAGCATCAGGTCGACGCCCAGTACATGGCCAGCGGGGCGATCAAGGCCTACTTCGATACGCTGTTGCGGATGCCCGACGCCGAGCGATCCGCCGCGACTGGCCAGGCCCAGCTTGTCACCACCACCAAGGAGTCGCACCAGCGGCTGACCTCGGGCGAGATCGCTCGTCGGCTCGAGGACACCCGGGAGGCCGGGCCGATGTCCTCGGTTCCCGGTCTGGGGGTGTTTGGCATCGACCCCGAGATGATCCGGATTTTCGCCGAGTCGTCACTCTGATCGAGTTGTCACTCTGATTGTGGGTTCGTGGGGCAAACTCCACCAAGCTGTTTGGCCGCTGCGGTTTGCGCAACCGCTGCCGCTTTGCCAGCCGGCTGGGGTTTGCCAGTCGGACTGAGTTGGCGCGGTGGATCGAGAAAATCCCAGCCACGGCTGAATTCGCCTCGCCCGGGGTGTGGCTTTTGGTCGAAGACTTCAGGTGATACGTCCAGGAAGGTCGGTCGTCGAATCTGGCGACAGTCACGAGAGTGCGAGCATGGATGCCGCCGGGCCCTGCAGCGGTTGCGGCCCGCCCTGAAGGCTTTTGCACCAGGAGAACCATGCTCCGGCAGCGCGACGTGGTTTCGACGCTACTCCGGCTGGCTCTACTGGCCGGTGTGGCCCTGATGGCGGTGGCGGTGCTGTCGTTCGACCCGCACGATCCGCCCGCGGCCAGCGTGTATCCACCCCGCGCGGTACCCAACAACTGGGCCGGCGTGGTGGGGGCCTACCTGGCCTATGCCCTGCTGACCACCTTGGGCTGGGGCGTTTATGTCGTCATCGGCTGCGGAGCCTACGTGGGATGGCGGGTCGCCCGGAGTCGCCCGCTGGAGCAACCCGTGTTGCGGACCTTGGGCTGGTTGCTGGTGCTGACCGGCGGGCTGACGTTGCTGACGGCCAGCTATGCCGGCATGTGGACCCGTTTGCCCTTGGGCCCGGGTGGCATGCTCGGCACGTTGGGCCGCTTTCTGCTGGAGACCCAGTTTGCGGCCTTGGGAACGGTCATCGTCTGCCTGAGTCTGCTGGCCGCCGGCTTGCTGCTGATCGACGATCGCCGCTTCTTGCGGGTGTTGGCGCTGGTGTTCCGCGAGGCGCCCTGGGCGGTGGTCCAGGCGGCGGGCAAGTTGGTGCGTCGGCCGGTGGTCGAGGCAACCTACCCCGTGGAGACCGACGAGCCCGCCGGCCCCGTGGTGCGGACACCGCGTCGCAAACGCCCGGTGATGGAAGAACCCGTCGAGGTGCTGGACCCGGTGGACGACGAGGCCGAGGTGCTGGACGAGCCTCCGCCGCGGCCATCGAAGCTGAAGGTCAACACGCCACCCCCGCGGAGCGAGCGGCAGTCCCTCATCGAGGAGCTGCATGCCGCCAGCCGTCGGGCCGAGGGCGAACCCACCGACTACGAGCTGCCCTCGTTGGCCCTGTTGGACGAGGTCCAGGAGATCGACTACGCCGAGCACGAGCAGGACGTCCGCCGCAAGGCCGACATCCTGGAACGCACGTTCGCCAACTTTGGCTTCGATGTCCGCGTGGTGGCCGTGGACACCGGCCCGGTGATTGCCCAATTCGAAATCGAGTTGGCCCCGGGCCTGCGGCTCTCGCGGATTACGGGACTGGCCGACGACTTGGCGATTGCCCTGCGGGTGCCCAGCGTGCGGATTGTCGCCCCGATTCCTGGAAAGAACACCGTGGGCATCGAGGTCCCCAACGCCGAGCGGCAGCTCGTGCGGATGCGGGAAGTCATGGAAGAAAGCGCCAAACGCAGCAAGAAGATGCGGCTGCCCCTGTACGTGGGCAAGGATGTCAGCGGTCACCCCCTGGTATGCGATCTGGCGACCATGCCGCACCTGCTGATTGCCGGACGCACCGGTACGGGCAAAAGCGTGTGCCTCAACGGGTTGATCTGTTCGTTGCTGCTCACGCGGCGGCCCGACGAGGTCAAGATGCTGTTGATCGACCCCAAGCAGGTCGAGTTCCACGACTTCCGCGAGCTGCCGCACCTGATGCACCCGGTGGTCACCGATCCCGAAAAGGCCGAGCCCATTCTGGCCTGGGCGGTGGACAAGATGGAGCAGCGGTACAACCTGCTGGCCCGTGCCGGAGTGCGGCACATCGACGGCTACAATCAATTGGGGCTGGAAGAGGTCCTGCGTCGTTTTGAACACAGCGGCAGCGACGAAGAGTACGATCCCGACGAGATCCCCGAGTCGCTGCCGTACATCGTGATTGTGATCGACGAGATGGCCGACTTGATGATGACGGCTCCCAAGGAGATCGAGTCGCACATCATCCGGCTGGCCCAGAAGAGCCGCGCGGTCGGCATCCACCTGGTTCTGGCAACCCAGAAGCCGACGGTCGACGTGATCACTGGTCTGATCAAGAGCAATCTGCCCGCCCGCATCAGTTTTCAGGTCGCCAGCCGGACCGACAGCCGCGTGGTCTTGGACGAGATGGGGGCTGATCGCCTGCTGGGCATGGGCGACTTTTTGTTCCTCTCGCCGACCTCGGGGCAACTTCTGCGGGGGCAGGGCACCTACATCAGTGACGAAGAGATCCGCCGACTGGTCGAGGCCGTCGCGACCGCCGAGCCCGAGTTCCTGGAAGAGTTGCTCAACTTGCAACCCCGCGGCGATCAGGCGGGCGAGGCCGTCGACCTGTCGCGGCACCGCGATGAGCTGTACGACCAGGCGATCGAGATCGTGGTCACCGAGGGCCGGGGCAGCGTCTCGCTGCTGCAACGCAGCCTGGGCATCGGTTACGGACGGGCGGCGCGACTCATCGACTTCATGGAAGAAGACGGCATCGTCGATCGCTACAACGGTTCCCGCGCCCGCGAGGTCCTGCTGACGCCGGATCAATGGGCCCGCCGACGCGATGAAGTCCCCCGTGGCGAACCGGCCACCTGACGCCCCGGCTCGCCGAGATTCTAGCGTGGAATCGGCCCCCCTGGTTTGACCCGCCAAGGGCGAGGGGCAATACTCGCCTCTGGCAGCGTCTGCCGGGAAACCGTGATCCGCGTGGGAAGTGTGTTCATGCTCTGTCTGAGAAGGTCGCCATCGGCCCTGATGCGCAGCGTGGGTTGGGCCTGGTTCGTGGGGCTTGTTGGACTGGTCGCCAACTTGGGCACCGCCGACGAACCCCAGACCGCCGACCAACGCCCGCCGAATATCGTACTGATCATGATCGACGATATGAGCTTCGACTGGGTCGGGGCTTATGGCGGGCAGGGCAAGACGCCGCGGATTGATCAGCTCGCCCGCGAGGGCCTGCGATTCGAGACCTGCTGGTGTACTCCCATCTGCACGCCCACGCGGATGATGCTGCTGACCGGCCGCTATCCCTTTCGAACGGGCTGGATTGAACATCACGATGTGCCGCGGTGGGGCGGACGGGGCTTCGATTGGGAACGCGAGATCTGCTGGGCCCGCCCGGTCCGCGAGGCCGGCTACCGGACCGGCATCGCCGGCAAGTGGCAGATCAACGATCTGCGGGTTCATCCCGACGCCCTGGATCGCCACGGCTTTGACGAACACTGCATGTGGCCGGGCTACGAGACCGGCAATCCGCCCAGCTACGAGCGGTACTGGAATGGCTATTACGTGACCAACGGCCAGCGGCAAGTCCACGAAGGTCGCTTCGGCCCGGATGTCGCGAACGAGTTTGTGCGAGACTTCGTCCGCCGCCATCACGACCGGCCGTTCTTGCTGTACTACCCGATGAACCTGACGCACAGCCCCTACGATCCCATTCCCGCCGAGGACGGCACCCCGCGCGAAGAGCCCCTGCACGGCAGCCGCTTCGCCGACATGGTGGCCTATTCCGACACGCTGATCGGGCGCCTGCTCGATACCCTCGACGAACTGCAGATCGCCGACAACACCGTGGTGATCTTCACCTGCGACAACGGGTCGAGCGTTGGTGGGCGTGTGGGCGATGTTCGCTTTCCTTCGGGCAAAGGCAAAATGACCTTCGCCGGCGTGCGGGTGCCGTTGATCGTCCGCTGGCCCGGCGTGACCCCGAAGAACGCTACGACCGCGGCCATCACCGACTTCACCGACCTGTATCCCACGCTGGTCGAAATCGCCGGCGGCACCCTGCCCGGGAACGTGACCCTCGACGGACGCTCGCTGGTGCCGGTTCTCACGGGAGAGCGCGACTCGACGGGCCGCGAGTGGATCTACTCGCAGCGGGACACCGTTCGTGTCGTCAGCGATGGCTATTACAAGTTGGATTCGACCGGCGATTTCTGGGACGTTCGCCGCGATCCCACGCAATCGCGAAACCTGGCCAACAGCGACAACGCCGAGGTCGTCGCCGCCAGGCAACGGTTGCAGGCGGTGCTTGAGGGATTGCCCGAGGATGGCCCGCCGCCGTTCGCGGGCTATCGTCAGCGCCGCGGAGGTCCGCCAGCTACGCCATGACCTGGGTAAAAGGTAATTCCGACGAGATCCGCTGGCGGGCCATCGGCGAGGCGGCCCAGCAGGACATCACGTACCAACTGCAGCAGTGGTATGTGGAGTGGCGGACCAGCCAGCCCGCCGACTTGCAGTTGATCCGCACGATCCGCAACGAGCTGTTTGCCTGGACCACCGGCGCGCAGCATGCGCTCCAGCAAGAACTGCCGGGGCTGCCCACGGGGATCCGCGAGGCCCTGTTGGATTTCGATCGGGTCGAGTATCAGCGGCTGTTGGCGATTTACCACGCCGCTGAAGTCGCCCTGATTTATGCCGAATCGCAGGACCTGCTGGAGTGGATGCTGGGCGGCGTGATGGAAATCTATCGGCCGGCCACCGACGCCCGCTGGCGAATTCTGTGCAGCGGCCTGTGGGAGGTGGGCGAACATCCCGCGAAGGATCTCGAAGCGACAGTGATCGAGCATCGCAACGCCCGACTGGACGATTGCATACGCTTTGCGGGGCCGGGGTTTCGGCAAGCCGGCTCGTGGGATGGTGCCTGGGACGCACTGGGCGAGAGCATGAATCGCACCGCCCGCGACCTGGCGGCCTCCGGGGAATTGGAGGCCGCCATGATCGAGGCGTTCGGCACTGGCCGCTGAGACCGTCACCAGTTGACAACATCGACCGCTGAATCCATCGGCGGGGCAGGAGCGATCAGCCCTGCATGCCCCAACCTTCGCGATACTCTTTCCGCACAAAGGCGTCAGCGGCGGGCGCGTCCTCGGCCTTGAGGGCTTCGCCATTCCACGTGAAGCCTTGGCCAGCCCGGAAGGCGACATTCCCCAGCAACACGGTCTCGGTCAGAGCGCCCGAGTAGTCGAAGTTGCAGGTCGTGGGCGAGCCGGTCTTGCAGGCCGTGATCCACTCGTTGTAGTGACCTGGCGATCGGGCAATGGTCTGCGGTGGCGGCTGGAAGCCTTCGGCCCGCTGTTGGGGGTACAGGCGGAACGAGCCGTAGTCGGCAAACATCATGCCCTCGGAGCCCACAAACAACACGCCATTGCCGGGCATCGGCTGTCCGTGCAGTTGCTTGGGAGTCAGGTTGCCGTCGTACCAGGTGAGCTTGACCGGCGGCAATCCCTCGCGTTCGGGAAACTCATAGCGAACGATCAAGCCCAGCGGGCAGGTCTCGGGATGCACTTCGGGGCCTTCGGCCTCGACCCGTGTGGGGTGACGCAGCTTGAGGGCCCAGAAGGGCAAATCCATAAAGTGGCAGGCCATGTCGCCCAGAGTGCCTTGGCCAAAGTCCCACCAGCGCCGCCAATTGAACGTGTGGTAGCGACCCGAAGCGTAGTGCCGTTCAGGCGCCGGCCCCAACCAGAGATCCCAAGCCAGGTGCTTGGGCGGCTCTTCGGCCTTCTCGGGCCGCTCGCCCCCGCCCCAGCCCTTGCCGACCCACACGTGGGCCTCGCGGACGTCGCCAATCGCCCCGGCCTGGATGGCTTCGACCACGCGGCGGTAGTTTTCGCCGGCGTGAATTTGCGTGCCCATCTGGGTCGCCACGCCCTGCTTCTTGGCCTCCTGAGCCAACAGCCGGGCCTCCTCGACGGTGTGGCTCAGCGGCTTCTCGCAGTAGACATGCAGTCCGCGACGCAGCGCGCGGATCGCCGGCGGGGCATGCTGGTGGTCGGGCGTCGAAATGACCACCGCATCGATGCGGTCGCCCTCGCGATCCAACAGCTCGCGATAATCCACGTAGGCGCGGGCGTCGGAGAACCGCTCCTTGGCCTTGTCCAGGTAGTTGGTGTCAACATCGCACAGGGCCACAATCTTCTCGCCGGCCACCCCGTTGATGTTGGATGTGGCCCGATTGGCGGTGCCGATGCAGGCGATATTGAGCTTGCCGTTCGCGGCGTTGGTCTCGGCGGCCTGGGCGGCCCCCCAAAACCCGACTCCGGCGGCGGCGGCCGAAACCTGTAGGAACCGACGACGATCCAACCCGGCATATCCACTCATGGTGCGACCTTCTGTCTCGGGGGCAGCTCGTCTGTGTTCGCGAGCTTGTTGGCGCGATTATGGAACCCACCGCCGCGCGACTCAACTGGCTGCCCACGAGTTGGGCGAATTTGCGGGCGCGGCCCCCGCATTCCAGGTGGTCCCTCGGTAGAATTGAGGCGGTTTCCTCAATTAGAGGGGTTCTTTTGGGGAGAAACCCGTCATTGCGCGGGCCCTTTCTGGGGAAAACGCTTGCATCAAACCACTAGGCCGGTTTCAATCTAAGGAGGGTTTGCTTCAGTGGGCCATGCGTTCCGCTGGCTTGCCCCATCACCCGAAGGCGCGCCCTGGTTCGTCGCATGTGGTATACTGGGGGGTGAGGCCGAAGTGGGTGATGTCGTCGCTCGTCAACTTTTCGCTGGTGCGGCACATCTTTTGCTCAGTTTTCTGGAAAGATGGCGGTCGTCCAACGCTCGGTTCTCGTAATCGCATCGTCCAATCGACTGTACCATCCCCTTGATCTGGTCCCGTTGTCGGTGGTTCTCGGCCTGGGCCCCTGGGGCGCGGTCGATGAATCCGCCCCGGCGGTGGTTCGTGTTGGTCTCGACGTATCGTACTGACCGCATGGGTTCGCCTGGTTTTCGTTGTCTCGTGGAGTAATCGCCGCGTGTACCGACATGTGGCGAGTTCTCGGGCAGGTTGCTTATGTTGCCGATCTTGATGGCCCTGATTGTGTTTGTGATGGTCACCAGTGGCGTGGCCATGATCGCGCTGTTGGTGCTGGGCACCAGCGATGAGCGCGTCGACGAGCACTCGGCAGGGTCGCGGGTGGTCGAGGAATTTGGCGTGGCGGGGCCCGAGTTGGCCGAGCTGGGCATGTGTGTCCACGACGAAGACGACTCGCCGGCCTCGATCCATTCGCAAACCTACAGCAGCGGCACCAGCAGCCTGTTGGCGCACCGGGCGGCGGCCCTGGGCATTGTGCCGCCGCGGGTGGAACACGATATCCTGGGCGAAGACTACGAGGGCGAGAAAAGCTACGACGCCCTGGATGAGGACTTGGACGATCCGCTGGACGAACCCAGCACCGCGATGGGGCACCTGCGGTGGGATCACGAGCGGCAGGCCTTGGCCGAGGTCGATGACTCGGTGGTCGAGGGCCGCTCGGAACTGCTTCCCGAGAACGATCCGAACAACTATCACGACCGTCCTTCGGCGATTGAAGCGGCCCTGTCGGGCATCTCGACCACGGGACTTCCGTTGCACCACAACTGGACCGACGAGCTGCCCCGCGAGGCCTCGGTCTCGATGGACATGGAACTGCCGATGGACGTTTCGATGTCCATCGACATGGACCTGCCGGCCGAGTTGCTGGATGGGTCGCATGACGGCGGGGGCCTGATGGCCCGGGCCGTGGGCAACGACACATTCCACGACGAAGACTTCGCCGACGAGGATCCCGGCGAGCACGGCGTGTCGGGACCTGCCGACCATATTCTCGATGCCGAGGGTCCGCTGATCCCCGGCAGCAGCATTCTCCGCACCCCCATCGATCCGGTCGCCATGCGGAGCGACGTGCTGTTTGAGGTCTTCGAAGAGTCCGGAAACAGCTCGGTCGAGGACGGCCAGGCGAATCTGGATGACACGATGAACCGCGACCCCCTGGCCCCGGCCAACAACCTGGACGATCTGCCCCTGGACATCGACGAACTGGGCGAAGCCTGCGACGACGAGGCCAGCATCTGGTTCGAACTCGACCAGCAGCACCTGCGGGGCGGCGACCTGATCGAGAAGCTCCGCGAAAAGCAGTCCTGACGCCTTGGCTCCCCGCTTAGGCTTCGTCCAGGCAGCGCCCCGGCTCGTTCACCAACGCTCCGATTGCGGGTATTCTTGGGCCAGGTATCGGAGGTGGGCTCCGATGCGTTTCTCCGAGAGACTCGCGCCGCGATGAGCAGTTTGTTTGAACGGGCCGAAGCCGCCTTGGCTCAGGGCCGGCTCGACCAGGCCGAAGCCCTGTGCCTGGACCTGCTGGCCGCCGAGCCTTACCGGCCCGAGGCCCATCGACTGTTGGGGCAGGTGCAGATCCAGCGGCGGCAATTGCCCGAGGCCATCGCCAGTTACGAACACGCCCGAGAGCTGGCGCCGGCGATTGCCGATTTCAGCTTCTTGATGGATCTGGGGGCCTTGCTGCACGCGGTGGGACGCAAACGCCAGGCGGCACGGGAATACCAGGCGGCGGCCGAGGCCGATCCCAAGAGCCTGATGGCCCTGTACAACGTGGGGGCCATTGCGCTGGAACTCTCCGACGAGGCCGTCGCGAAGGCGTTCTTTTTGAAAGTTTTGGAGCTGGATTCCCAAAACATGAAAGCCCGGCATAACCTGGGCCAGGCGCATTTCAACTTAGGCGAGATCGACGAGGCGCTCGCCTGCTACATGGAATCGGCCAAGCTGGGTGCTGGCTTTCAGGCCGAGTCGATGCTGGCCCTGGGCAGCCCGATGAGTCCCAGCATTACCGACTCCATCATCCGGCAGATTCGCTGGACCTGGGCCCGGCGATTCATGCCGCGAGTGCCCCGCGACAAGACCTTTCCGCAACGGCGGGCCGTGGGGCTGTTGGACCTGGACGGTCAGCCGCTGGTCGACGTCCGCCGTCGGAAGCTGAAAATTGGCTACGTGTCGAGCTATTTTCACGATCGCAACTGGATGAAGCCGGTCTGGGGGCTCATCAATCGGCACGACCGGCGGCAGTTTGCCGTGGCCCTGTTTTCCCATGCCCCAGAAGCACCGGTCACCAGCGGCTATCAGCCGGCCGACGACGACGAGCTGTACCATATTCAGGACCTTTCCAACGAAGAACTCGCCAAGCGGATCGAGGCCGCCGAGGTTGATATCCTGGTCGACCTGAACGCCTACAGCGAAGTCCCGCGGCTGGCCGTCTATCAGCACAAGCCGGCCCCGGTGGTGGTGGCCTGGTTCAATATGTTTGCGACCAGCGGGCTGCCAGGCATCGACTACCTGGTGGGCGACGATGTCGTGATCCGCCCGGCTGAAGAACCGCACTACGTCGAGAAGATCAAACGGCTGCCGGGCACGTACCTGGCATTCGAAGTGTTTGGCGAGGTGCCCGAGGTCAGCGAGCAACCCTGCCTGGCCACCGACCAACCCTGGACGTTTGGCAGTTTGTGTTCGTTGTACAAGATCACGCCGGTGGTGATCGACCTGTGGTCCAGGATTCTGCAGCAAGTTCCCGACAGCCAATTGCTGATTCGCAACGTGGGCCTGGGCAGCGAGGCCAACGCCGAGTACTTTCGCCAGCGGTTTACCGATTGCGGCGTCGATCCCGAACGGTTGCTGCTGGAAGGGCCAACCAATCACTACGACTACCTGGCGACCTATGGCCGGATCGACCTGGCCCTGGATACCTTTCCTTACACCGGCGGCACGACCACCAGCGAAGCCCTGTGGCAGGGTGTGCCGTTGGTGACGCGGACCGGCGATCGCTGGCTGCCGCGGATCAGCGAATCGTTGTTGCGGGCCGCGGGCCTGGAAGAGTTCGTGGCGACCACCGACGATGACTATGTCGAAATTGCCGTCCGCATGAGCCAGCAGCCCGATCATCTGGCCCGGCTGCGGACGTCGATGCGTCAGCGGCTCACAAGCTCGGCCGCTTGCGATTGCGAGGGCCTGGCCCGGGCCATGGAAGAGCTGTATCGCACCATGTGGCACGAATGGTTGGACAAGATGGAGGCTCGCACGGCATGACGGCTTTTGTTCCCCGAGGCGTGATCCCCGCCTGCCTGCTGCCGTTTGCGGCTGACGGCACCATCGATGAACCCGCCTACCGCCGGCATCTGGCCGACCTGGTCGCCGTCGACGGCCTGGCGGCCATCACCGTCAACGGCCATGCCGCCGAAGTCCACGCCCTGGACTTCGACGAACAGCGCCGCGCACTCGAGGTGGCCCTGGACGAGGTCGCCGGGCGGTTGCCGATTGTCGCGGGCATCACCCACACCAATCCTCGCGAGACCCAGCGGCTGGCCACGATGGCCACCCAACAAGGAGCCGCCGGCTTGCTGGTGTTTCCCAACGAGGTGTTCGCCCTGGGTGGGCAGCTCCGCCCCGAGATGGTCCGCCGGCACCTGGGCCACATCGCCGAGGCGACCGACCTGCCGCTGATTGTGTTTCAGTATCCGTTGGCCGGTGGCCTGGGCTACCCGTTGGAAGTGCTCTTGGAATTGTGCCAGGAGTATCCCTCGATCGTGGCCATCAAGGATTGGTGCAACAACCCCGCGCTGCACGAACGCCAAATCCGCGAGTTGCACGCCCTGCCCCGACCCGTGTCGGTGCTGACGACCCACAGCGCGTGGCTGTTGGGATCGTTGGTGCTGGGGGCCGACGGCATCCTTTCGGGCGCCGGCAGCGTGGTGGCCGACCTGCACGTGGCCCTGTGGCGGGCGATTCAGCAGGACGACCTCGCGACGGCTCGGGCGGTCAACGATCGGATCTATCCGACCGTGCGGGCGTTCTATCACGATCCGCTGGTGGATATGCACAATCGCATGAAGCACGCCCTGGTGCTGTTGGGCCGTCAGACCCACGCCCACGTTCGCCCGCCCCTGCAACCGCTGCCAGAAAGCGAAATCGCCTGCGTTGCCGCTTGCCTGGAGCAAGCCGGCCTACTGGTTCCGCAGGCGACCAACGGCCCCGCGCGACGCGGCGGCTGATGTGGCTTGGGCCGGCCTTCAGCGAGGCGGGAACGAGACGTCGATCCAGCGGCGTTCGGCATAGCTTTGCAGCACCGAATCGGCCACGACCTGGCTCGACAGTCCTTCATAGAAGCTGGGCACGGCCTCGCGACCTTCGACAATCGCCGAAACGAACTCCCAGACCAGATCGTAACGGAACACCGTCGCCGGCTGACCCTCGGAGGGATCGCGGGGACTGCCTGCGGGCTTGAGAAACTCCGGCGGCACCGGCACGCGGGCCAGATCGTCGCCCGTGCGGCCCAGAAGGATGCTGTTGGGTTCGTGCAACTGATAGACCGCTGAGCAGTCCGAGCCGTTGATTTCGGCCCACTCGTGGCCAAAGCCTCCGCGGCCGTAACCCTTGGCCAGCGTGGTGCCTTCCCATACGCCGGTGGCTCCGCAGGCGAACTCGCCGATCAGGGCGCTCCAATCGTCCACGTCGGAAGGCGGCACGCTGGTGCCATCGGCCATGGAGTCGCGCGGCGCAAACCGCGCAACAGCCCCACAAATGCTGTTGAGCGGTCCCAGCAGATCCATGGCGAAGTCGATCCGATGGATCGTCATGTCAAACAGGTCGCCGGCCCCGGCGCGGTCTTTGTACTGCCGCCAGCCCCAGCTTTCTTCTGGCCAATCCAAAAACCGTTGCGAGCGAAAATGCCGGGGCGTGCCCAGCGTGCCGCTGGTGAGCAACTGCTTGATGTACCGCATCGCCGGCGCAAAGCGGTACGTGAACGCCGTCATGTGGACCACCTCGGCATCGCGGGCGGCCGTGTACATTTCGGCCACCTCGGCCGCCGACAGACCCAACGGCTTTTCG
>JBJHDE010000018.1:14449-20253 GCA_050486385.1 Planctomycetales bacterium
CACATGATGTGCTTGCCCGCTTTGGCCGCGGCCAGGGCCATGGGCCGGTGGGTGAAGTTCGGCGTGGCGATGATCACCGCGTCGATGTCGGGATTGTCGCAAATCGCCTCGTAGTCGGTGTGCAACGCATCCACGCCCCAGGCCGCCCGCCGGCTCTCAAGCAGTTCGGCGTTGGTATCGCACACGGCAACCAACTCGGCCCGCGGATCCAGGCGAATGGCCGGCACGTGGTGATAGTCGCTGACGGCTCCTGCCCCGCAGATGGCAATCCGAACGGGTGTTGACTGGGATCGAGGCGGCATAAGTGATGTGTGCGGGTTACTGGTTCAATCGTGTTTTTGTCTGGTTCCGAAACTAAGCTTCCACGGCCATCGGAACAAGCCCGCGTGCCCGCCCCTGCGATTGAGGGGTGTGGCCCGTGTTGGACCGAAACCCGCCGTGCGTGCCGGAGTCGGGCCGATCAGCCATCGGCATCGGCGAGGGGCTCCAGGCCAAAATCGCGGATCGTCAGTAGGCTATCGAATCGGTAGCCGCGGCTTTCGAAGGCGGCACGCCCGCCTTCGAGTCGGTCGACGATGGCCAACACCCGCCGCACGCGGCAGCCGAAGGCTTCGAGCCGTTCAATGGCTTTCAGCGAGGAGCCGCCGGTGGTGACCACGTCTTCCACGACGGTCACGATGTCTCCGGGTTGGACGGGGCCTTCGACGTACTGATTCGTGCCGTGGCCCTTGGGTTCTTTGCGGATCAGGCAGCCTCGCAGGCCCCGCCCGCGGACGCCGGCCAGGGTGATCAGGGCCGCGGTGATGGGATCGGCACCGATGGCCAGCCCGCCGACGGCGTCGGGCCAATCGCTGTCGATGGCCTGAAGAAATCCCTCGGCCACCAGCAACGCCCCTTGAGAATCGAGGGTGATCTGCTTGCCGTCAAAGTAGTAGTGGCTGGTCCTTCCCGAGGCCAAGGTGAATTGGCCTCGTTTGAGGGCCTTCTGTTCGCACAAGGCCACCAGGGCCGATTTGTCCCACACGTGCCGGGATCTCCCACGCTGCGAGTTGCGAATTGCTGGGCCCGATTTGTCCGTCCGCCCGAGCACCCCTCGCCCTCGGGGCGCGGAATCACTGGGGCGGCTGACTTGGGCCGTCGGCCGGGATTCTCGCCCCGGCGGGCTCGCTCGGCAAGGAGGCCCCCGCCCGCGAGCGGTTGGGGCTGTTGTCGGTTGCATCGCCGGCGGGGCGGATCTCGGGCACTTGGCCGATGGCCCGTGCGGTGTGTTGGGGGGCTCCGGCGTCCTTGGCCTCGTCGCGGAGTTCCTGATCGGTCATCCGCAGGCGGACCTCGTGCCGCCACAGTCGGAAGGCGTAATCGGCGGCCCCCAGCACGACCACGCCGATCGCCGCCGCCGTGAGCATGCTCAGCACCAGCGAAGGAAGTCCCAGTGGCGAAAAGCCTTGCGTCGGCCAGGCCCACCAGGCCGCCCACGCGGCCAACATCGCCACCACCGCCAGCCGGAGCAAGCCGCCCGCCAAGCGAGCCAGCCAGCCACCCCAACCGCTTTGGCTCAGGCCACGGAGGGGGTTGATTCTGCTCAGATCGGGGGCGAGTCGGGCGGGTTGGAAAAAGCCGCCGGTCTGCAACAGTTCAATCGCCACCGCCACGAATAGGATAGTTCCTCCCATCATGCCTAGGGGTGTCAGTACCGACCAGGCCTGCTGCCAGTCGGGCCCGTGGCCATTGGTCCCCACCGGCGATTGACTCCAGCACGTGATCGCGATCGCCGCGACGGAATCGACCAGGTTTTGTCCCCATAGGGTGATCGCCAGCACGGCGGCTGCCAGCATCGCCCCGCCGGTGAGATCGCGGCTCTTGGGGATGACGCCCTCGCGCCAGGCTTCCAGCCGCTTTCTGGGCGACGCGGGATGTTCGCCGGGGGTGTCGGCCGTGCTCATCGCGCACCGCCTGGGTTGGTCGTGTCGGCGGGGTGCGTCTGGCCGTGAGACGTGGGGACCGAGGAGGGCTCCAGCGCGCTGCGGGTCGCCTGTTCGCTGAGCGTTCGGGTGGTCGATTCCAATTGGTCGACCATCGGCCCCCAGCAGGCCAACCAGGCGACGGCCACCACCAGCATCTGGACCGACAGGCTCATGGCCACCAAGGGGCCTTGCGGGACGAGTCGGCCCGCCAGCCCGACCAGCAACACGGCGGCCAGGCCAGCGGCGACAATGGGTGCCGCGATGTGCCAACCGGCCAGCAGGGCCTCGGCCGGCAGGGCCAGGACTTCGGCGGCCAGGTGTTGGGTGTCGATTGCCGCTCCCAGCGGTCGCTGGACAAAACTGGTCAGCAGGCCATCCAGCATCGCGCGGTGTCCGCCACTGGTGAGCACAATCACGAGGGCTAGCCAACCCACGACGCTGGCCAGTGGTCCCGTTTCGGCTTCGCCCGAGGGGTCGAACGCGGCGGTGCTCTCGACTCCGGAAAGCTGGCCCATCAGCACCCCGGCCAGGGCCACCGACCACACAACCGCCGCCACGCCGCAGGCCAAGGCCAGTCCCACGAGCAACTCGCTTGGCAGGGTTTCGTGCAACGGCCGCGATGCCGCCACGACGAGGCTGGGCCAGGCCACGGGAATGACCATCATCAGCAAACCCAGCAGCAGCCCCGTTCGCACCAGCCAGCCCAGTTGCCAGCCTTGCGGCAAGGGCAGCAGCCACACCAACGGCCCCAGCCGGGCGACCGCCAGCAGCAGCCCGGTCAGCAGTGGCGCGGCCAATTCTAGGGCGGAGTCCATTTCCAAGGCTGGGTCGATGGTCTTACTGATCCCTGGGCAAGACTGCAAATACAAATTCGTGGCACTGGTGGCTTGTCCACCAGTGTGTGGCTCCCGCCAATCTTGCTGTTGTTCGCTGGGTTGCGAGGACTTCAGTCGAAGTACAGCAGGCGTTATCGAACACTGGTGGACAAGCCACCAGTGCCACAAGTGCCGTTCCTAAACTTTTAGGAATCCGTAGAGACGATCCGGTATGCCCTGTCGGGCGAGTAATCTGATAACAGTAACGCTTCAGGGTCTGCTGGCCGTGAAATGATTTCGTGAGCCAGGCATCCCGCCGGTGTGCCACTGCTTGCCTTCTGGCAAGCCGTGTTGGAAACGGTTCACGTTGCCTGGAACGGTTGCGCTGCGACTCGACTGCTCAAGGTCTATCTGCCTAACGCACTGCTTGCCAGCAAGCAGTGGCACACTTTTTGATGAAGCAAGGGCACCCGGCATCCAGGCGAGGAATCCACTCCAACAAGGTCGATGCGATCCCGAACCGCTCACATTCGCCGAGGGATCTCGTTGATGAACGTGCGGGTGAACTCGACAAGCTGTTCCAGGGTCCAGGGGCCGAGCCAAATCAAGAGCAGGGCCAGGACAATCACCTTGGGCACAAACGAGACGGTGGCCTCCTGGACCTGGGTGGCCGCCTGCATCAGGCCCACAATCAGCCCCACGACCAACACGCCACCCACCAGCGGTGCGGCCAGCCACAGCGTTTGCAGCATCACCTCGCGACCCAAATCCGCGGCCTGATACACATCCACCCGGCGTGACTCCTTTTGCGTTGTTTCACAATCGGCTGTCCTGGCCGACCCACGGGCCGTTTGCCGTCTCCGACCTGAGGCCCGCTTTCGGCGCAATCTCGCTTGTTGATCCGTGTCTCGCAGGAGCCCAGCTAACCGCCCAGGCCGCCTCCCGTCAGGCCCGCCAACAACATGCCGACCACCAGGTTCCAACCGTCGACCAGCACAAACAGCAGCAGCTTCAAGGGCAGCGACACCATCGCCGGTGGCACCATGATCATCCCCAGCGAGGCCGTCAGGCTGGCCACGATCAGGTCGATCATGACAAACGGCAAATAGAGCTGAAAACCAATCAAAAACGCCGTCTTGAGTTCGCTCAACAGAAAGGCTGGCAGCAGCACCGGCGTGGGCACATCGTCGTAGGTGTGGACCTCGGTCTCGGCCGGCCAGTGTTTCAGCAACATCCGCACATCGCCCTGGTTGCCCGAGCGATCAATCTGTTGGGCCATGAATCGCCGGATCGGGGCCAGGCCCTTTTGAACGGCCTCGTCGAAGCCAATCTCTTCGCGCTGATAAGGTGCCAGGCCCTCGCGATAGCTTTCGGTCCATACCGGAGCCATGACCAGCAATGTCAGAAACATGGCCAAGGTGGTGATCACCTGCTGCGAGGGCACGCCCGGCGTTCCCAAAGCATGCCGCAACAGAGAAAGCACGATCACCAGCCGCACAAAGCAGGTGGTCATCAGCAGCACCGCCGGCGCCAGGCTGAGCACGCCAATCGTAACCACCAACCGCAACGACGGGCCGATGCTCTCGGGCGCCACCCAGGAGGCCGGATCGAGTGCGGCCGTCGGGGCCGCCAGGCCGGTGAGAGGTTCCGCGTCCGTTGGGGCTGCCAACGGAGGTTCGGGATGGGCTTCGTCGGCGACCAGCCCGCTGGCGCTCAACATCGCAAGCACCAGCATGACGACAAACAAGCGGTGTGGCTTGCGAGGGACGAGTTTCGCGGGGTCAGGCACCGGGCACCTCCGAAATCGCGGGACGCGGCGACTTGTCTTCCGGGTGGCACGAGGCCAGCAGTTCGGCCACTTCGGCCTCGTCGGTCAGTTCGCCCAGGGTGCTGGCCGAGGTCTCGCTGGCGGCGACCAACAGCACCCGCTTGCCGAACCGCACCACATGCAGTTGCTGCTTCGTATTCAGCGGGACCCGCCCCAGCACATCGACCGCGGACGTCGACAGCCCGGTCCAAGGCCGCGGTCGCCAGAATCGCAGCGCGGCCACGCCCGCACCTAACACCCCGATCAGCACGCTCCAGGTCCACAGGGAGGGCTGGCCGGTCCGGGTGGCGGCCCGGGTCGATGGTTCGCCTTCGGGCTCCAACGTCAGCGGCGGCGGATCGGTCGGACTGTCAGCTATCGCCGGCAGCGGGCCCAGGCCCAGCACCAGCATCGCCACAACCCAGGGCAAACAGCGATTCATCTCGAAGGTGTCCCAATCCGTGGGGCCAAGGGTGCGGTCATCCTGCGCGTCGGGCGAGTGTGGGCGGTGCCTCTTCGGTTGGGCTGACGGTCGACGCAGCCAAGGCCACCGTGTCGCGCGGCGGCGCCGTCGCGAGGGCCCCCAAGACCATGGCCAACATCAACAGCACACCACCAGCAATCGCGATCCAATGCCCGGTTTGGTCGAACCATCCGGCTTGCGTCGTCTCCGTGGCCACGGTGACGGGCTCGGCCGTGGGAAGCACCTGAATCCGCACATCCTGGTTGCCGCCCGAGGGCAGCAGCATGGCCACGGTGTGTTGAATCTCGGCTAGCGTCTGCTGGGCCGAATCGTCCGCGGGCAGGGCGTCGGCCGGAATGCTGACCAGGGCCGTGGCCCGATGCGGCCGAGGTTCGGTTGACACGGTGGCGGGCGTCGGGGCCGCGGGCTCTTCCAGCCGCAACGGCCCCGGATTGGGCATCACCGTGGGCTCGCCGGTGCCAGGCGTGGGCGGTTCGGTCGGCCGAGGCTGCTGGGCCGAGACGGTCACCACGACATCCAAGCCCGACACATGGGCCAACGCCCGTTCGATGCGGGTCTGGTAGAGGTGCTCGAGCGCCAACACGCCTTGCAGGGCCTGATCGACGGAGTCGCTGGTCGGCGTGCTGGCCGTGGAGTTCAAATCCACGACGGCCACGGCCTGGGGATCGAGTCCGGCCAACGAAGCGGCCACAAGTTGTTGGATCTGACCCAAGCGGCGACGGTCCAGCGGCCGT
>JBJHDE010000019.1:0-20152 GCA_050486385.1 Planctomycetales bacterium
TTCAATCCCTGGACGATCACCGTTCCCCGGTCGACCCGGTCGCTCGCCAGTGCCGGGCAGCGTCGGCCGTTCAGGACGTTCAATCCCTGGACGATCGCCGCTCCCCGGTCGGCCCGGTCGCTCGCCAGTACCGGGCAACGTTGGCCGATCACCAGTTCCCGGCAACGAAGGCCGATCAGGACGCTGAATGCCAGGGCGATCCGTTCCCGGCAACGAAGGCCGATCAGGACGCTGAATGCCAGGGCGATCCGTTCCCGGCAACGAAGGCCGATCGGGACGCTGAATGCCAGGGCGATCCGTTCCCGGCAACGAAGGCCGATCGGGACGTTGAATGCCAGGGCGATCCGTTCCGGGCAACGGTCCCACGCCCGGCCGATCGGTTCCACCGGGACGCATGCCCGGCAACGAACCCTGACCGGGGCGCGTGACGCCGCCAGGACGCTGCTCGGCTTGACCCGATGGCCGCGAGGGGAAGGCCGGCAACGAAGGTCGGCCCGTCTCGGTTGGTCGCTGAATCTGCGGACGTGAGGGCGCGCTCGGTTGAGGACGCGTCTCGGTCGGTCGCTGTGTTTGCGGACGCGAGGGTGCGCTCGGTTGAGGACGCGTCTCGGTCGGTCGCTGAATCTGCGGACGCGAGGGCGCGCTCGGTTGAGGACGGCTCTCCGGTCGCGTGGGAATCGACGGCTGCTGGATCTGCGGACGCTGAATCGGTGACCGCGAAGGCTGCTGCGGTCGCGCCGAAGGCTGCAAAATTTGTGAGCCAGAAGGCCGACTCGGCGTAGTGGGCCGCTGAATCTGCGGACGCGATTGTGGTGCCGACGGTGTGGGCCGCTGAATCTGCGGACGCGATTGCGGTGCCGACGGTGTGGGCCGCTGAATCTGCGGACGCGACGACGGAGTCGACGGCCGCTGCATTTGGGGACGCGATTGCGGAGTCGACGGCCGTGCCGAGGGCGTAGGCCGAGACATTTGGGGACGCGACGACGGCGTCGACGGTCGCGCCGAGGGCGTGGGCCGAGACATCTGCGGTCGCGACTGCGGTCGCTGGACGCTGCCGGGTGAAGGCGAACTGGGCCGCTGCATCTGCGAGCGCCCGCCGCCACCACCGCCGCCTCGCCCGCCGTCGCGGGAGCCTCCGCGCTGGGCGAAGGCCCAATCGCCAGAGACCAGCACCAAGCAGGCTGCTGCCAGCAGGATGCGGCTAATCAAGGTTTTCATCTCACGATCTCGTTTCCAGAGAGGCCTTTCGGCTTGGGAATTGTCAAAATGTTGCGTCGCGACGAGTGCGGCGGGCCGCGGCCAGGGCCCCGATGATCGAGGGGCACTGACTCGTCACGGTTGGTCGGCGGTTTCCTCGGACTCAGCCCCCGGGGAGGCGTCGACGCTCCCTGGTGGAGGGGGGCGACGGACCAGAGTCACCTCGGTCTCGGGCATGAGTTGGTTGCCTTCCAAGTGATTGGTCACTAGTAAGACAACGTGGTCCTCGCCCAAGGGGGTCAAAACGCGAGTCATACTTATGGGAGTTCCATCAGATCGCACGCCCCGGGCGTTGTTGATCCAACTCCCCTCCACGGGGGTCCAGACCGCCTGGCTGAATCCCCCGTTGGAATCGAACATCCAGGACCGAATGGTCTCGGCCTGGGGGTCCCATCCAATGCGTTGGGTTCCGCGGACTGTTTCATAGCCTTCGCGCCGAACCACGTAATCCATCAGCAAAAAGCTGAAATTCGCGTCCCAGCGGCACGAAAACTCGACAACCGCGTCGGTGCTTTCGTCGATCCACTCCCCGAGCAGCCAACTCAGTTTATTGAGCCGCTCGTAGGGGGTGATGGTCGCCTCGCGAATGGTCTTGGCGGCAGCGATCCGCCAGCCCCCCTCGCTCAATACGTGAGTCAGCGAGTAAAGGCTCCGCGAAGTCGGATTTTTTCCGTCGGCGTAGAACGTGGTGATGCCGGTTTCGATGGCCACTTCGTCCGTCAGAAACCGCACGCTTTCGAGCGTCAAGCTGATTTTGGCCTCGGGCGACTCAAGAAACGTCGCCTCCATGCCCGCCAGCACCTCGTCCAGGCCGGTGAATTCGTGACCACGCGAGGTGTAGACCTCGACGTTCTCGTCAAACAGCTCGGCCAGGGCCTCGAAATCCCGCTCATTGTAGGCAATCACGAAGGCCTCGGCCCGCTCGATAATGGCCTCCACCCGGGGGTCGTCCTCGGGCTCGCCACCATTGTCGGGGGATTCCGCTTGGTCCTTGGCTGTGGGATCGGCGGGTTCTTCGGAATCCTCCGACCCAGCCGGAGTGTCCGATTGTTCGGCCTGGGCCGGGGGGGCGGATGGAGCCGGCTCCGCCGCGGCGGGCGGATTGTCGGCGGGAGGGGTCTCGGCCTGAGGGGGCTGCATGGCCCAGGCCACACTGGCCAGGCCCACGACCACAAGTCCCCAAGACCACCAGATGCCGAATGTTGGCTTGAACGGGAATGCCGCGGCTGGCATGAGAGTGCCCCTTTTCGTTTTAGTGATCACAAAATGTGTGGATTGCAAGCGATGCCCACTCCACCAGGGACAAACCGGCTGGTCGGCGGGGGGAATCAACCGAATTGCGGTGGTCGCGTCACAGCCTGACGCGACCGCACGAGCACCGGGGCCAAGGTCGAGAGCCGCTCGCCTCGGGCCCGGGTTACCGACAACTATAGGGGCTGTCGCTCGGGAAACCACCCAGCGGTTGGCTTGGGGGTTCAGGGGGCGGTGCTGCCCGACAGGACCATGGGAATCTCGACCAGCACGGTCGTGCCTTCGCCTTCGTTGCTTTTCACCTCGACACTGCCGCCAAACAGCCGGGCCCGCTCGCGCATGCCCTTGAGTCCGTAGCGGCCGGGGCGAAGCTGTCCAGGATCGAATCCCACGCCCCAGTCTTGAATATGAATCTTCAGGCGATCGCCGCTCTGCGTAATGTGAACATAGGCGGCCTGGGCCTTGCTGTGGCGAGCGATATTGGTCAGCGCCTCTTGCGTGATGCGGAAGATGGCGTTTTCCAGCGGCGGCGGCAGGTCTTCGAAATGAACATCGTAGTGATATTCAATCGCGATGTTGCCTTTCTCGCGGGTCTCGTTGACCAGATAATCGACGGCCGTCACGATGCCGGCCTCGTCCAGAATCAACGGCCGCAGCCCGCTGATCAACCGGCGGGCCTCGTCGATGGTCTCGCGCATCAGCGACAGGGCCTTTTGGAAGGGCCCGCCGCCATCTTCCTCGGGCAGTGGCATGCGGGCGGCCCACGATTCCAGCAGCATCAGCGCACCGGTCATGTGCTGCACCACGCCATCGTGAATTTCATAAGCCACAAGCTGGCGATCGCGCTCCTGAACATCCAGCAATTGCTTCAAAAACCGCCGTTCGTCCTTGAGTTCCGCCTCGGCACGCTTGCGCTCGGTGATCTCGCGGCTGATGCCCTCGACGGCCACCAGCCGGCCTTCCTCGTCGGTGGTGGGAACCGCCCGCTGTTCGACCCACACAATCCGCCCGTCACGGTGCCGCCACCGTAGCTCCAGCGGGGCCTGAAACGCCTCGGGGCGCCTCAGCAGGTCCACCAGCCGAAACCGATCGTAAGGATGCACAATCCGCAAGGCCAAAAAGCCATCGGCATAAAACTCGTCGGGCGTGTAGCCACACAGGGCCGTCACCGCTGGCGAGACGTATTCCAAACCCGGCTGATCATCAAACCGATAACGAAAGATCACATCCCGGGCGTTCTCGGCCAGCAGGCGGAAACGATGCTCGCTTTCGGTGAGCTGCTGCTCGGCCCGGCGACGCTCGGAAATTTCGTTTTGCAATTGATGATTCGTCTCGGTCAGATTGGCCGTCCGCTCGCGCACGCGGTGTTCCAAATCGTCACGAGCCGACCGCAGTTCTTCTTCGGCCTTCTTCTGATCGGTAATGTCGGTCACGCTGCCGACCCAGCCCAACACCTGGCCGGTCGGATCAAATTCGGGCACGACCTCGCCCAACACCCAGCGGGTCTGACCGGCGGGTGTTAAAAACCGATACTGCATGCGGAACGGATGCCGCGCCGCCTGAGCCTGCGTCCATTGATTGAACACGAACACCCGATCCTGCGGATGCACCGCCTTACTCCAGCCATCGCCACGGGCCTTGCGGGCCGACAAGCCGGTGAGTTCGCACCACCGGCGATTGACGTATTCGTACTGACCGCTGGACGAAGCACGAAACAAACCCACCGGCGCCAAGTCGGCCAGGGTCTGATAGCTCAACTCGCCCGAAGCCGGCGCCGCCGTCGGGCTGGCCTCCACCCGCCGCCGCGTGATGCTGTTGACCAACCGACGGGCAACCGAAGCCAGTCGCTCGGGCAAATCGGGACCGTCGAGCAGGTACTCTCGGGCGCCCGACCGAATCAGCCGCACGGCCATTTCTTCCGAGGCCCCACGGCTGACCACGACGAACGGGACCAGCCGATCTTGCTCGCCGAGCTGTCCCAACAACGAGTCGATTTCCAGGTCGGGCAGGGGAATCGGCAAAACCATCAATTCAGGGGGTCGCTCCAGGACCGAATTGAGGGCCTCCAGGCCAGTGGACACCGCCACCGCCGAGAGCCCGCGACGGTGCAGCGTCCGCAAGACAATCTCACGGCGCGAAGTGTTGGGCTCCACCATCAGCACTTGAACGGCCGTGGTGGTTTTGATCTCGATTGTGCTCATCGCATCGGGCCGATTGCCCGGTTACAAAATAGGATGACGTCCGATACCTTGGCCCCCAGATGCGGGAGCCCCTGGTTGTGACCCCCCTCATTCTCGCAGTTTGCAGCCATGATGCAAGCTCGCGGTGGGGTGGTTTCGTGTGTCCCCAACAGGATGATTCGCCGCGCCCATTGCCCCAGAGAACGCGCGATGCCCCCGGATCCCGCCACGCACTGGGCTCAGCAAGTTCTCGCCGAGCACTATCCCGCGGAATTTGCGACGGCTCGGCTGATTCCTCAATCCGCCGGGGGGTTTAGTGGGGCCAGTGTCTGGCGGGTCGAGGTCGGCGAGGCGGCCTTCGCCTGGAAGCAGTGGCCCCCCGGACTGATGGATCCCGAACGCCTCGCCCGGGTCCACGCCATGATGCGGACGCTGGCGGCCGGCGGCATCACGGCGATTCCCCCGCTGGTAGCCACCCGCCACGGAGGCAGCTTCGTTGAGGTTCGCCAATCGCTGGGGGAACTCGCCGGCTGGCGGCCGGGGAGGGTGCTGGCGGCCGAGGAGTACGGCCCCACCCAGGTGGAGGCTGCCTGCCGCTTGCTGGCTCAAGTCCACATGGCCAGCCTGGCGATTCCCGGGGCGGTGCTGGCGGTTTCCCCCAACCTGCGACGCCGCCAGGCCCGCTTGGCTGGGCTGTTGGGCGCGGGCTTCGATCGGCTCGGCCGGGCGATTTCCTCTTCGGCCGGCCAGGACGATTCCGTGGCCGCGGCCCTGGGGCAGATCGTCCCGCTTGCCGCCCGCTGTGCCCCGAGGGCCTATCAGGCCACCGTCGCTTGGCAAGACGTACGGGTGCCTTGTCAGATGTGTCTTCGCGATGTGTGGGCGGGCAATCTGCTGTTTGAAGGCCCCGCGGTCAGCGGGTTGATTGATCTGGCCGCCGCCGGCGTGGATTGCGTGGCCACCGATTTGGCCCGACTGCTGGGCAGCACCGCCGGCGACGATCCCACCTTGTGGCACGAAGGGTTGGCCGCCTACGAACAGATCCGCCCGCTGCGGCCCGAGGAGCACCGCTTGGTGGGGGTTCTCGATCAAACGGCGGTGGTGCTGGGGGCGGTGCAGTGGGTGGAATGGCTGGCGATCGAGGGCCGCTCGTTCCCCGATTCGAGGGAAGTCGCCAGACGCTTGGATTGGTGCTTGCGGCGGCTGGAAGTGTTGGCCCTGAAACAGAAGTAAGGGTTCCGGCGAACGTATAGTCAGAATCTTGCCGCCCGACCCGCAGGCGAAAAGCCCGCGTTGACCGGAAAAATCGCTAAGCTGTAGACTGGGCGGCTGCTGACGAAGGCAACGATTGAAACGATTTGAGGATTCCCGATGACCGTGCTCTGGCGATGCTTGAGTGGACTGCTGTGGGCCGGATTGTGGGCGATGCCCGGCGTCGCGGTGGCTCAGGGAGGGTTCGGAGCGCCCGGGTTTGGCGGCCCCACGGCCGAGCCGATCACGTTGTCGGCCCAGATCGTGCCGCACGACGGCCCCACGGGGCTGGCCATCGAGGTCCAGGGTCGCCTGGGCCCAGGCAAGTACACCTACGCCATGAGCCAGCCGACGGGGAAGGGCCCGTTTGGCGTGAAGATCACGCTCGACGACAGCGATCAATTCACCCCCGAGGGCGAATGGACAGCCAATCGCGAGCCCAAAATTGAACGCGAGCCGCAGTTCGACAACGCCACGGTGCATAAGCTGACCGGGACGGTGACCTGGACCCGCCCCATCCGCCTGACCGAGGGCAGCGACCTGGCCGGGCTGAGCATCAACGCCCGGGCCAACCTGCTGGTCTGCGATGCCCAAAGCTGCATCCCCGTCGACGACCCGCGGATTGTTGCGAAGCCGAGCGTCGCGGCACTCGAGGCCTGGGTCGAGCGGACCACCGAGGACGAAGTCGTCGTCGAAGGCTTCCGCAATCCCAACGGCAAGTTCACCTGGACCGCACGGCTGGTGCCGGGAACGGTGGCGCCCGGCGGCAGCACGACGCTGGTGGTTTCGGCCACGCCGGACGAGGAGGCTCCCTGGCACATTTTTCCGCTGGGCGTCAGTCCAGCAGCCAGTGACCCCAGCATGGCCACGATCATGGCCCTCACTGAGTTGGGCCCCTTGCAACCGCAACGGCCCACCCTGGTCGAGCCCGAAGCGTCGACCCACAGCGAAGGCAGCCTGGGCGAGGTCGCCTGGCACGAGTCGCCGGTCACCTGGCGGATTCGTATCGATGTGCCCGAGGACACCCCGCTGGGCGCGTTGCCCTTCGCCGGCCGGGTCGGCTTTCAAGCCTGCCTGCCCAGCGATGCGGGCGGCGTGTGCCTGACGCCCACCGGCATCGAGTTCACCGGCACCCTGCAAGTCGCCGAACAGGCCGAAGCCGCGCCCGCGGTGCTGCGGTTTGAGGCGCTGCCGGGCGGACGCGGGCCGGGTTCGTACCAGGCCGTGGAGGCGGCATTGACCGGCGAAGCGAATTTCAATGCCGGGGCCGAAGTGGTTCCCTACGGTCCCGATCCCAACGACGACGACACCGAGCCCACCGCCACGGCGGCCGTTGTGGCGCCGGTCGGCGGCGTTGAGCTGCTGGGCTATTTGCTCATGGCGGCCGTGGGTGGCTTTCTGCTGAACTTCATGCCCTGCGTGTTGCCGGTCGTGGGGCTCAAGGTGATGAGCTTTGTCTCGCAGGCCGGGCAGAGTCGGACCCGGGTGTTCTTGCTGAATGTTTACTACACAATGGGCATCATCGCGGTCTTTCTGATTCTGGCCACGTTGGCGGCCCTGCCGGCCTGGGTGATGCTGTTGGATTCGGTCGGAGTGCTGCCCGAGGGGTGGGGCTCGGCCGAGGCCTTGGGTTGGGGACAGTTGTTCCAGTTCCATGCCTTTTTGATCGGCCTGGCCAGCCTGGTGTGGATCATGGCCCTGAGCTTTTTGGGCGTGTGGGAGATTCCCGTGCCGGGCTTCGCCGTGTCCGACTCCATGAATCGCATGGCCAGCCAAGAAGGCTTTTCGGGGGCCTTCAGCAAGGGGATTGTGGCCACGCTGCTGGCCACGCCCTGCACAGCGCCGATGATTGGCCCAGCCGCCGGTTTTGCGCTCACCCAGCCCGCGGCGGTGGTCTATGGCATCTTTCTGGCCATGGCCCTGGGCTTTGCCTCGCCCTATTTGGTGATTGGCCTCCGGCCCTCGCTGGCCCGCTATCTGCCCAAGCCGGGCGCGTGGATGAACACCTTCAAGCAGGTCATGGGTTTCTTTCTGGTGGGCACCGTGGCCTTCTTGCTGTTTAGTTTGCGGCAGGACGGCACGTTGCTGTACGCGACCGTGGTGTTTCTGCTGACCTTGTGGTTTTCTTGCTGGTACATCGACCGCATTCCCGTAGGCGCCGGCAAGCTGGTCACGCTGCACGGCTGGTTGGTGGCCCTGACCGTGGCAGGCGTTGTGGGGCTGTTTGTGTTTGGCGCTCTGCGGTTCCAGGCCCTGTTGGTGCTGGCCCTGGGATTGATCGCGCCGCTGGTCTGGATTGGTCTGGCCCCGGCCGGCCCGGCACGCAAGACCGACCAGCCGGTGGACTGGCAGGCCATCGTCCGCCGCTGGGCCAGTGGGCTGGCCGTCTACGGGGCGGTGGTGGCGGTGGCCCTAGGTGGATTCAACCAGCGGATCGTTCTGCCCTGGCAGGAACAACCCTTCTCGCGGGCCTTCGTGGCCGAGCTGGTCAACCAGGGAAACACCGTAATGGTCGAGTTCACGGCCGATTGGTGCGCCAACTGTCACATCAAAGAAGAGTACGCCCTCTACACGCCGCGGGTGCTCAACAAGGTCACCCAGAACAACGTCAAGTTGGTGCTGGCCGACTACACCGACTTTGCACCCGAGATCCAAAGGGTGTTGGACGAACATCAACTCTCGGGCATTCCGTTGACGATCATCTACCCCGCGGGTCGGCTGGACGAACCGATCGTGATGCCCAACATCTTTACCGAGGGTGCCCTGCTCGAGAGCCTCGACCTCGCCGGCCCCAGCCAGGCCACCGCCGCGACCGAGACCATCGCCCGACGGGATGAGTAAGGGTCTGGGCCTACACTCGCCCCAACCCCAAGCGCCGTCGGAGTCAAGCATGGCCCAAGCGGTCACGGATCCCGATGCGCCTGTCATTGGCGAATAGCGGATTACCAAGGCAACAAACGCCTTAGCCAACTGAGAACATCAGCGTGCGCGATTCGCATGAGATCCGAAACGATCCCTTCAGCCCCGTAAGCTCGCGCTTTGGTATACCAATACCGTGCCGCGTGCCGATTGGCGGAAACCCCCTGCCCAAACTCGTACAACACCCCAATCCCTCGCATCGCCATGGCCTCGCCGGCATCCGCGGCTTGGCGATACCAATGCATTGCCTCCGCGTAGTCCTGGGCCACTCCTAGGCCATCGTGATACAACCCCCCAATGTTAGTCATCGCCGTCGTATCATTCGCATCCGCGGCCTGGCGATACCAACGCATTGCCTCCGCGTAGTCCTGCGGTACTCCAAGGCCCTCGTGATACAAGTACCCAACATTACACATTGCACTCGCATCGCCAGCGTCCGCAGCCTGGTGGTACCAACGAAGCGCCTCCGCGTGGTCTTGCGGCACTCCTAGGCCATCACGATATCTGCTTGCAATGTGGTTGATCGCCGTCGCATCACCTGAATCGGCGGCTTGTTGAAACCAACACTGGGCTTCGGCATTGTCTTGGGCCACTCCGAGGCCATCGTGATACAGGAACCCAATGGCAACCATCGCAATGGCGTCCCCAGCGTCCGCAGCCTGCCGATACCAACGCAACGCCTCGGTGTAGTCCTGCGGCACTCCTAGGCCCTCGTGATACAATCTTCCGATCCCGGACTTCCCGTAGGCGTTGCCGGTATTCGCCGCCTGGAGATACCAACGTAACGCTGCGGCATAGTCCTGGATCACTCCATGGCCATCTTGATGCAGCGCCCCAATGCCAACCATCCCATAGGCGTCGCCGGCATCTACGGCTTGGCGATACCAACGCAGCGCCTGGGCATGGTCCTGCGGCACTCCCAGGCCATGGTGATACAAGAGCCCAATCCCGAACTTCGCGTTGGCGTTGCCGGCTTCCGAGGCACGTTGGAACCAGCGCATCGCTTCGGTTTGGTCCTGCGGCACTCCCACGCCGTTGTGGTAAAGGGCCCCAACAGTCCGAATCGCCGTGGCATCGCCGGCGTTGGCCGCCTGCCGATACCACCGCATAGCTTCCGTGTAATCCCGGGGGACTCCAACCCCCAGATAGTTACATGCGCCGACAAGCAACTGGGCCGGCCCGAATCCCGCTTGTGCCGCTTGCATCCAGCGGGGAACCTGGTCGATCCGCTCGGTCAGCCAGACCTTGGTCGCCGCGGGCAATCTGGTGACCTCACAGTACCTACGATGATGCTCGACAATATCCGGCCACGATGCGGCGTGAGGACTCATGAACGGCATGCGCTCCTGGGTTTTATTTGGTCCGGCCCGAGAACCTCGACCTCGCTGGCCCCAGCCAGGCCACCGCCGCGACCGAGACCATCGCCCGACGGGATGAATAGACTTCACCAGAAGCGGATCGCTGGAAACAGCACTCCCGTGGCGATATGGAGGCCGCCGTAGAGCGCCGCGATCTGGCCAGCCCGCTTGATTTCCATCCCCACCCAGGCTGAAAGAGTTATGCCCAGCCCAACGACCACCAGCAGCGTATTGAGCGCCACACCCCACGGACCGAAGCCCCAGTACCGGATGACTAACAGATCGAGCAGACACTTGACCATGGTTGTCCCCAGGGCCACCAGGAACCGGTCGCGCCACTCCAAGGACTCGTCATCCAGAAACGCCAGAATGATTATCAAGCCAACCAGGTCCACCGCCAAGCCGACATCGGTCCAGGCGGGTCGGTAACGGAAGCTCCGTGCCATGCTGGCCCTCAGAAAGCGGCAACTCAGCGAGTGTGGTCGTTCATCAACTCGATCCTTTTGCCCACCACGAATAGGGTGGTCACAATCAAGACCGGTCCCGCTCCCTACGGTCGCTGCACAAGCACCACGCGGAAGCCGTTGTAAGGCATCCGCACGTCGGGACGAAAACCCATCCGCGAAGCGCTTCGCAACAGCGCGGGCATACTGCCCCAGTCGCCACCGCGACGAACGCGTTCGTTGCCCGGGCCTTGGTGGACCGGGTCAACGTTGGGCAAGTTGTGTCGATCCTCGCGGAAGACATCGTGGCACCATTCCGAGATGTTGCCGTGCATGTCGTACAGGCCCCAGGCATTGGGCCGATAGCTGCCCACGACCGTGGGTCGCGCCAATTGCGGCCCACGCTCCGTGACATCCGTCGTGTGGTTTCCATTGAAGTTGGCCATGTGGCTGCTGATTCCATCGCCAAAGGCAAACTTCGTGGTCGTGCCGGCCCGGCAGGCGTACTCCCATTCGGCTTCGGTGGGCAAGCGGTACAGGCGACCCGCCGCCTTCTCTTGCGGCACCTCGCTCAGCCGACGGCAAAATTCGGTCGCATCGTTCCAGGTCACGCTGTCGACTGGGTATCTCGGGGTCTCCGGTTGGCTGCGGGCGGCAAACGTGCTGGGATTGTGGCCCATCACCCGCTCGTATTCTTGCTGGGTGACTTCAAAAGCCCCCATATAGAAGCCCCGCGTGATCCGCACATCCTGCTGCGCTTCCAACCGAACGGAATCCCGATGCTCGGTCGGGGGCGCACCCATTTTGAATGTCCCCGGCGGACACCAGACGAACTTCATTTCCAGGCTGTTTTGCATTGGCTGCCCCGGCCGTGGTTCGCCACTGCCCGGACCCTGGGGCTGTCGGGGCGGGGGGCCGGCAATGGACGGCGGCTCGGGCGTGTTGCTGGTGGGCTTGGATTCGGGGATGTCGCCGATGTCGGTGAGCCGCTTCTGGATCCGCAGCCGATCGGCAATCACACGAATCCCCGGAAGCGCCCGCTCGTACCAGCGTCCGGCCTGATATCGCATCGCCTGGGCCTCGTCGCCCGCCTCGCCCTCGGCGGCCTGCCACCACAGGTCGGCCAGGGCCAATTGGGCATCGGGCTCGGTGGGCAGGTCGAGTTCGGCTTGTGCCGCCTCGCCGAGCCGCTCGGTGGCCGCTTGAGCCAAATGCGGCAAGCCAGCTTCCCAGTCGTTGACCACAAAGCACAGCCAACGGCCGATGGCCTCGTGGGCCTGGGCGTCGTCGGGATCCTCGTCAAGCCGGGTCCGGGCGGCCTCGATGGCTTGCCAGCGATCAAGCAACGGCTTGACCGCCCCCCGCCGGCCGTGAATCGCCACGCGGAGTTCACGGTACGACACCGCCAGCGGCTGAAAGGCGGCCAGCACCTCGTCGGCCAGGTCGGGGCGATGGGTGGCCAGGGCCGTGTCGGTGTAGGCGTAGGCCAGTTCTAAAAGTCGGCCGACTTCCGCTTCGCCACCGCGTCGTGGTCGGCGGGCCTGGGCCACGTTCAACAGCACCTGGCGTTCGAAATCCAGGCGATCGATGTCGAAGAACCGCTCAAGTTGGTCAATCGCCCGACGCAGGGTCCGACGATCGGCGGCCTCGCCAGCCAATTCGGCCGCCCGCTGAATGGCCACGTACTGCGAGGTGGGCTCCAGCCCCGGTTCGGCAGCCGCCTTGAGCAATTGATCGGCGGCGATGCGCTTGCTGCCGTCGTCCAGATCGGTGTCCAGGCCGTGTTCTTGGGTCAGGGCGGCCAGGGCCGCCTCGCGGTCTTCTTCAGACGGAACCTCGTGCCGCGACCGAGCGGGTGGCCGCGGCGGCTGGGCAGTTGGCCCGCCGGCTTGCTGGGGCGGTTGGCTGGGATTCGTCACGGGCTGCCGAGGCGCCTGCCCCGGCCGCACGTGAACCAACACGGCACGACGGCCCGGCTCGGCGCGGAGGCCAACTTGCCGGGTCGGAAATTGGGGCGATTCAAGTCGCAGCACGTGTTGGCCCACCGCGACGTTGAAATACAGGGACGTGCTGGATTCGCGAACCGGCGTGACGGGCTGATTGTCGATCAGCACCTGCGCCCCTTCGCGGTACTCGATGGCCCAGATCACCTCAAGTTCGGTCATCGCGGGGCTGGCCGAGCCTGGATTCGTCGTGGGGCGGTTGTCGCCGGGGGTCGGGCGGACCGACGGATTGGCCCCAGGATTCCCCGGCGCGGGGTTCTGGGGCCGGGTGGCCGCGCCGCCGTCGGCCGGCTGTTCGGGCCCCGAGTGGGTATTGCCCTGGTCGTCGCCGCGGTGGGCGGCGGGATTATCGCGGACCACTGAGGCATCACCTGGATCCGAAGTGTCGGAATCGGCCGTCGTCGGGCCTCGGCCCAGGATCACCATCGCCGCCACCAGCAGCAACAACACCAGCGTCAGCCCCCCAGCGATGGCGGGCTTCGAGAGCCAAACCGCCGGCTTGCTTCGTGCGGCGGGCGAATCGGTCTGAAAAGCCGGCAGCTCCGGCTCAGCCGGTCGCGGCGGAACCGCCGCCGCGGGCGCATGGGTCGGCCCGGGCACTTCGGGCAGGCCGCCGTGAAACAGGTCCGCATCGTCGTCGGGCTCGGGTGCCGCAGCGTCGGGCGCGTGCGCCGCCGAAACGCTTGACGCACGGCTGGGACGCACTGGCCCCACCGCCGGCTTGTTCTGGGCGGCCAGCACCTCGCGGAGCTTGTTGTCATAGGCCGCGCGACGCTCGGGCCTGAGCAGCGTGTTGCGGGCGGCCGCCACCTGGTTGAGCAACTCTTCCACGTACTTGGCATGCGGCCCAAGCTGATGATTCTTCAAAAAAATCATCTGCCGGTCGGCGGCGGCCTCAATCACCTTCGGATTGTCTTCAAACGCGCGGAGTCCCAGCAGCCGGTAATACGATGCCGGCAACTCGTCGGCCGGGATGCCCAGGTACTGATGGTACAATTCTGCCGGAATCATCATCGCTTCACCCTCGCCATTGCGACACGGGACTGCCGCTCGGAAGGCTCACCGACGGTGTCCGTTACACACCCGTCGCCGGCGCATAGGGAGCGAAAGCCACGAAATAGAACACGAGCCGAAACACCACGCTGGTCACGGCGATGCCCGCGGCAATCAGGGCCACATGCACCGGCCGCAGGCCCACATACCAAAACACCGCGGCTGGCACCAACAACACGCCCAGCCCTAAAGTCAGCCACTGGGGCAATCCGGGCCCGAGGTAGCCGAGCAGCTCTTCAACAAACCAGATGCCCAACGCCCCGCCCGCGGCCAACAGGGCGAGCAGCGGCAACTCGATCTCGTCGTCGGTCACCACCTTGAGCAAGGCCAGCAACACCACAAAATGCAAAAAGACAATCGCGACCATGCCCACCTGCTGCGAAAGATCGACCCCTACCCAGGAACACCAGCCCCCTGCGACATCGAACGGTTCTCACGCGCCAGCGTCACCGATGGCCACTGAGATGAAGAATTATTCCGAAAGGAATCCCAACCACCATAGCTGTGAACCCTGAGCAAATCGGAAGCAGAAAGACCATTGACGCGCCCAGCCAAAAGTTGGTTCCATACAACGCACGGTAGACAATACCATGAAGCCAAAAGGGACCGGCCATAAGCGGGATCGCGACAACAATCCCCAGCAACATGCCGAGTTGCCTGCTACCGACCGCGCCCAGCACCGTCACAACAAGCAGCGACACCAGGAACGGAACAACAATACTTAAAAGCCAGAAGCAGCCCATACACGGGGCCAAGAGAAAGGCCTCGTTGAACTCGAGCGGATCCCGCGAAACCACAGAGATGATAGCCGCGATGCTCGCATACGAGGTGAACAGCATTACCAAGTTGGCAAAGAAAATTAAGCCTTCCATGATTCTGGTGATTCGGGGGAGAGTAGGTGAGCCGTCCCACCCAGCATACACCAGGGGGTTGAAGGCACAACCCTGGGGGATCGCCCCGGAGACCCGGAGGGGAGGAAGCCCACCCCTGAACATGTGGGGCGCTCTTGTCGTCCGCGAGCAGCCTACAAGACCACGCCCCGCGGACCATCGGCGACCTGGCCGATGACCCAGTTGGGAATTCCCTGCCCCTCAAGCTGGCTCCGCACGCTGTCGGCGTAGAAGGGGCTCACGACCAGCACCATGCCGATGCCCATGTTGAACACCCGCTCCATCTCGGCGGTGTCGACCTCGCCGGTGGCCTGCAGCCACGAGAAGATGGGCGGCACCGGCCAACTGCCACGATCCAGCAGCACCCGCCGGCCCTCGGGGACCACCCGTTCGAGGTTCTCGCACAGGCCGCCGCCGGTGATGTGGGCGATGGCGTGGACCACCTGCTTGACCCGATAATGCCGCAAGATCCTGCGAATCGCCCGCACGTAGATCCGCGTCGGTGTCAGCAGGGCCTCGCCGACGGTCTGGCCGAGTTCCTCGACCACATCGCTGGCCGAGAGCCCGGCGTGCTCGAACACGATTTTGCGGGCGAGACTGAAGCCGTTGCTGTGCAGTCCGCTGCTGGCCAGCCCCAGCACCACGTCGCCATGGGCCATGGCCTTGCCGTCGATCAGTTTTCGCCGCTCGACCACGCCGATGCAGAAGCCGGCCAGGTCGTAGTCGCCGGGGCGGTACAGGTCGGGCAGAATGGCGGTTTCGCCGCCCAGCAGGGCACAATCGGCTTCGAGGCAGGCATCGGAAATGCCGCGGACAATCTGCTCGAGCCGGTCGGGGTCGTCCTTGGGCAGGGCCACATAGTCCAAAAACACCAGCGGCTCGGCCCCGCAGCACAGGGCGTCGTTGACGCACATGGCCACCAGGTCGATGCCCACCGTGTCGTGCCGGCCCACCAGTCCAGCCACCTTGAGCTTGGTGCCCACCCCGTCGGTGCAACTCACCAGCACGGGTTCTTCGTAGTGCCGGGCGAACAACCCCTGGGCGAAGTCCAACCGAAACAGCCCCGCAAAGCCGTTTTCCAGGTGTATCACCCGCGGCGAGTGGGTCCGCCGCATCAGCGCGCCCAGCCTACCGATGCCCTCGGCGTAGGTCTCCAGGTCGACTCCGGCGTCCTTGTAAGTCAGCTTGGCCATGTTCGCGGCGGCTCGGGTGGGTTCGTCGCCCAGCGGACGAAACGCTACGATACACTGTTGCCGTCGCCGGCATAGCCTGCCGGCGGCGCGGACCGGCCCGGTGCGACCGAGTTTTTCTCGGCCACCGCCGACGGGCGCCAAAGTGGGCCCAGGTTTCGCGTTTTCGAAGGAGACGATTCCATGACCCAGGATGCCCCCCAGCCGGCTACCGAAGATGTCGAGGTCAGCGGCCACATTATCGATAGCCTGATTCTGCCCAAGGTGCTGGACCTGATCACCGATTTCGGGGGGCAGTTCCGTATCAAGGACTTCGTCGTCGGCCAGCGGCGAGAAGACCCGACCTACGTGCTGCTGGAAGTCTCCGCCGAAAGCCCCACCCTGCTGGCCGAGATTCTGGCCGAAATCGCCGACCACGGCGCGGTCCCCGTCGAGTTGCACGACTGCCGGCTGGAAATCGCCGATGTGGCCGGCTGCTTTCCCGAGGGCTTTTACAGCACCACCAACCAACGCACCGAGGTCCGCATCCAGGGCGAATGGGTCCCGGTGGAACTCCAGGAAATGGACTGCGCCATCCGCATCCGGGCTGGCCAGCCCCCCGAATGTGTCGCCATGGCCGACGTTGCCCTGGGAGACCCCATCGTCGTGGGACACGCCGGGGTGCGGGTGTTCCCCGAGACCCGCGATACTCAACGGCGGATGTTCGAGTTCATGGGCAGTGCCGTCAGGACCGAAAAGACCAAGGGCGTGGTAATCCGCGAAATCGCCCAGGAAATGGTCCGGGCCCACCGCGGCACTGGCAAGGTGCTGCTGGTTGGTGGGCCGGCCATCGTCCACACCGGCAGCGGCGAGCGCCTCTGCAAGCTGATTCGCGGCGGCTACGTCGATCGCCTGTTCGCCGGCAATGCCCTGGCCACCCACGATATCGAGTCGGCCCTGTTTGGCACCAGCCTGGGCGTCTACCTGGAACGCGGCGTCTCGGCCGACCATGGGCACGAACACCACCTGCGGGCGATCAATCGCATCCGGCGGCTGGGCGGCATCCGGCAAGCCGTCGAACAGGGCGTGCTGACCCGCGGAATCATGTACGAGTGCATCCACCACGACGTGCCCTTCCTGCTGGCCGGCAGTCTCCGCGACGATGGCCCCCTGCCCGAAGTCATCACCGACATGCTCGAGGCCCAACGGCAAATGCGGGCGGCCGTCCGCGACGTGAGCTTCGCCCTGATGATCGCCACGACCCTGCACTCGGTGGCCACCGGCAACGTGCTGCCCGGCTGGGTCAAGGTGGTCTGCGTGGACATCAACCCCTCGACCGTCATCAAGCTCTCGGACCGGGGCAGCATCCAGACCGTCGGACTCGTAACCGACGTCGAGCCCTTCCTCCGCTCGCTAGTCCACGAGGTCGAAGCCCTCGAAGGCCACACAATCGGCGAGCGCGACTCCCTCGGGTGAAGGTGATCGCGACGGCAAGTGTGGTGCCTTGCGAAGCGAAGTCAGTGGCTGGGTCCCAGTCGATCACGGGCTCTGCGAGCCCACCGCCTTGCCAGCCTATGCGGGGGCCAAGGGCTATTTTCCAACCGCAATCTCCCAAGTAGGATGAGGCGAACCTGTCCTCCCCGGTCGGCTGTCCGGAGCAGGAAACACACTCCGCGAGAGTGGCGGAATTGGCAGACGCGCTGGATTTAGGTTCCAGTACCGAAAGGTGTGGGGGTTCAAGTCCCCCCTCTCGCATCTTCGCGGTCCGCCAGAGGCGATGGCGACATGACGCGATTGCTGAGCTTGCTTGCCGCCTGCATGGCACTGCTCATCGTGACGGGGTACGCCGACTGGCCCAGCGGAATCGCCTTGGCGGGCGTGGCGATCCTGGCCTGTCTGGTGATCAGCCTTTCTCGCGCGTATCGGGCTGAGCCCGCCGAACTCGAATCCGAGCGGTGGCTGCCCTACTTGGCGATCCTCATCGAGATCGAAGCCCGCACCACCCCGCATCCATCCACCGCCCGACAACTGCGGCGCGCGACCCAACGCCTGCTCCGGCACTTTGCCTTGGATGAGGGTGACGAGGAGGAACTCCAGCATGCACTGAACCGGGCCGCCACGTTTCACGAACAAGGCGACTTTCCAGACTGGGCGTCGCGGCTTCCGCCGATCTACCAGCGGATGTTGGTGTTGGATGCCCTGCGGATCGTGTACGCCAAGCACTCGGCCACCGACGTCGATCGGCGGCTCATCGCCCAGGTTCATGCCTGGGCGGGGCTCAGCCACCACGGGCTCTGGAGCAACTACGACCGCAACGTACCGATCGCCAATGACCCGGCGGCCGCTTGGTTGAAGGAGCTGGGCCTGCCGCCCTCGGCGGGGCCAGCCGACTGGCAAGCCGCTCACCAGGCGGTTTGGCAACAGCATGGCCCCGTGCGTGATTTTCAGCTCCTGGAGGAATTGGACCAGGTCGCCGCCACGACCTGCACCCTCGCGAACGCCGCCTACTACGGCTTGAAGTATCCGGCCCCCAATGGCGCGGACTATCAGTTCCATCCCAAGTTCGACACGGCTTCGCTGACAACCGAGTCGGGCGAAGTCCTGGGCACCTGCGTTTGCTGGCTGTGCGAATCCATCAATCCTTTCCCGAAACATCAAGACCGTGGCGAAGTTCGCTGCACGGAGTGTCACGCCCTGCTGGCCAAGACAAAACGGATCCGCCTCGGCCCCGCGACAACCACTGTTGACCGCCAGTGATCGGACTGAAACTCCGCGAATACAGCGAGGTCAATCCCTGGCTGCCGACCAAGGGTTCGACGAGCGACTGCCCTGATTCGTAGGCTGTGTACTCGAACCATTCGATTTGAAAGGAGTTGGGGCAGTTCAGGTACAGGGTCAACGGGGATCGTTGCGCGGAGCGAAGAATGAGCAGAATCTCCACGATCGTATCGATCGATGTGCTGGGTTGGGAAGCAGTGACTGACCGAGCATCATCTCGCTGCGACCATCGGCATAGACACTGGCTGTGTCAACGAAATTGATGCCTAATCCAAAGGCCGAACTGACCGGCGCGTCCGCTTCATCCTACTCCCAGTTTGCCGACCTGACCCAGATCCGATCAGTTCCGCCGAACGTCATTGCGCCGAAGCAAAGGTCAGATACAAAAAGTCCGCTGTCGCCCAATTTGCGCATCCGCATAGATTGTTGCCTGAACAGGTTGGTCGCAAGGTCTAGTGATACGAGGGCCGAGGGGGTCGTTTGCCTCACTGTTATTGGGGGCAGGGCCGAATTGCTGGCCGGCCTCGATGTCGGGAAACTCCGCGAGTCATTTGCCTCGTGTGGATCGAGCTTATCAGTTACGCCGGGTAGCGCTCATCATGGGATCCTCGCTCGCAGCGCTTCGATCGATTCGCGGATTGGGATGCTGCCACCGGTCACTTCCAGGATCAGTCGCTTCAACTCGGGAGTACGCAGAAGCTGGACGATCGTTGCTGCAACATCGTCGCGGGCGATTTCGGTGTGAACTTTCGCGAGGCCCAAATCGACCTGCCCCCTCCCAGGCTCGTTCGTCAAGGCGGAGGGGCGGACGATCAGCCAGTCAAGGTCGGTCAGCACCAATTGCGTCTCCGCCTTCTTTTTCTCGACCATGTAATGTTCGAACGAGGCATTCATCCGCCGCTCGCGCCATGCCTCCGGAAAGGCCGAAACGAGGATGAAACGGCGAACGCCGGCGAGTTTCGCCGCCGCGGCCAGCTTCCCCGGCCCGTCGCCGTCGACGCGGGTGGTCGTCTCTTCGCCCCCCTGACCTCCCGCGCCGGCGCTGAACACGATAGCGTCGCAGCCGCGCATGGCGGCGGCCAGTTCGTCGACCGACATCACCAGCAAGTCACCCTGCATCGACTGGATCCCGCGCGCGGCGAGCCCCTCCGCTTGCTCCGGGCGCCGCACGAGACCGGCGGGTTCGTCACCCGCCTGGACAAGTTGTTCCGCCAGCCGGTGTCCGATGCCGCCAGCGATACCGATGATGAAGACCTTCATCGCGACCCTCCCGTCGGGGTTTGAAGAACACGGGCAACCAGACGCTCAGCGGCGGCGGCCGACGAGGCTGGGTTCTGACCGGTGATCAGCAGGCCATCCTCGACGACATAGGAACTCCAGTCCGGACCACTCGAATAGATGCCTCCCTTGGCCTTGAGTTCGTCCTCCACAAGGAACGGAACCACTTCGGTCAAGCCTACGCCCGCTTCCTCAGTGTTGGTGAAACCGGTCACCTTCCTGCCCTCAACCAGCGGCCGTTCCTCGACGGTCTTCACATGGCGGAGCACGCCCGGCGCGTGGCAGACCAGCCCGACCGGCTTGTTCGCCGCGAGGAAGCTTT
>JBJHDE010000020.1:0-1969 GCA_050486385.1 Planctomycetales bacterium
TGCTGGACGAGTTCTGCGCCACGGCCGCCGAGAACGGCATGGACAGCGAGCCCAGCGTGTTGGACGTCGACGACGAGATCATTTCGGCGGGCGATGTCGCCCGCGACCGGGGCCCCATTCGCGTGCTTCGCAGCCCGTTGGACGATTCCAGCGACGAGCGGCGGATGCCGGCGGCCCGCGAATTGGCGGCCGAGATGCAGGGCAGCGGGTTCGACTTTCCCGAGATCGAGCTTGATGTCCCCGGGGCCAGCTTCATTCTGCAGGGCAAGCAGCGGCGCAAGGACCACTCGGCGGCGTCGACTCACCAGCCGCAACCCGCCGAGCAGGCCCCCTCGCGAGCCCGCGCAACGGCGGCCCCAACCCGGCAGCCCCAGGCTCCGACCGAGCGTCCGCGTGCCGCCGAGCCCAAGCCCTCGCCGATCCGCGAGATTCGCCCCAACGGCCACAAGACGCCGGTGACGCGACCGGCGGTGCGGAGTTCGCAGGGTTTCGAGACCTTCCAAGTGTTTGTCGAGACGTCCGATATGGGGCTCGACTCGCAGAGCCTGCTGGACGCGCTCTCGGCGATGCATTTCGACTCGCCGGCCCCGGCGGCTGACTCCGCCGAGCGACCCGCCCGGCCCCGAGCGTCCACCCGGTCGAGGAGCGAAACCCAGACCAAGGCCAGCGACGAGACCAAGACCAAGCGGACCAAGCGTCGTCGTCGCCCGACCAAGACGGCCGCCCCGCCGGTGGCCGAAGCCGCGGCTCCGGCCGTTTCGCCCGAGCCGGAAGCCCCGAGCGTTCCGCGAAGCTTCGAAGATGACCTGATCGGTCAGCTTGCCGATCCCGAATCCAGCGGCATGAGCCTGCTGGTCGATAAGCCAAGCAACATGGGCTTGGAGATGGCCCCGCGTCGGGCGGCCTCTGGGCTCCGCAACCGCACGCGGCCGGCCCGCCCCAAGGCGACCACCCCCAGTTCGGCGAAGGCGACGACCTCCAACGGTCAACCGCACCCCCAAGGTGCCATCCGCATGCGGAGCACCGCCCCGTCGAATGCCTGGACGTTTGGCAACATGATGGGCATTTGGTTTGGATGTCTGATTGTCGGCGGAATGGTGTTTCTTGCCGTCAAGCTTTTGGGGTAAGATGCACCCTGAGATTTTTGCGGGCCCTGGGGTCCACACCGCTGCCAACCGGCAGACGGTCCACGACCTCGACCCGCGATGTGTTTGGCAGGGATGCCGTTTGGCCAACCGAGTTGCTGGCTGCCTCGCGCAGCCCTCCCCTCGTTGCGTTTGACTGGCCGCGGCCCCGTTTCGACGTCTGGTTCATTCGGGCAGCCAGTGCCTGAACAGCCGTCTCGTCGGGGTCCGCCCAGGACATGCCTTCGCGGGATCCCGCCGATCGCCCGCCCTGCCTGACGCAAACCTTTGGTCGTTCTTCCGAGAACGAGGCCCGCCATGATCCGTTTTCGCTGCCCGGCTTGCGGGCGGAAGAGCCAAGCGCCTGAGAACCGTGCCGGCATGGTGGGGCGCTGCCCGACCTGCAGCGCGTTTGTCCGCGTGCCACGGCGGTTTGGCGTTGTGCCAAGGGGTCCGTGGTCGGCGACCGCGCCGGGCCACTCGTCCGGGTCGAGCGTGCATGTGCTGGATTCGGTCGTCATGCAGAAGGCCGCGTTGCGGGCCCGCGAGCTGTTGGCGCGAATGGGTCACGAGACCGAGGTCCCCGAGACCTCGTCGGGATCGGCCTTGGAATCCGACGACCAGGTCGCCGGCGATGGGCCGCCGCAGGTGTTGCCGCCGGGTGAGTCGCTTGCATTGCCGGCCTATTTGAACTGCGTCAGCAAGAGCCGTCTGGTCGAACCGGCGGACCTCCGCGAGTGCGTCGAGGCGGCCTCGATGCTGGGCTACGACGAACACCCGCGGAGCGTGGATCTGCTGGGCCGGCTGTTGGTCGATCGCGGTCGGTTGACGGCCTGGCAGCAATT
>JBJHDE010000020.1:1979-6042 GCA_050486385.1 Planctomycetales bacterium
CGGCACCTGATGCTGGGTCGCTTCCGCTTGCTTCGTCAACTGGGCAGTGGGGCGATGGGCGTGGTCTACCTGGCCGAGCATCGGCTGATGGGCCGCAAGGTGGCGCTCAAGCTGCTGCATCCCGCGCGGGCGTCGGGCGAGGAGCACGTGGTGCGGTTTCTCCGCGAAGCCCACTTGCTGGGGCGTTTGAATCATCCCAACATTGTGCGGGTCTACGATGTCGAGCGGGTCGAGGGCCTGTACGCCTTGGTCATGGAATACGTTGCCGGCACGAACCTGCATGACCTGATCCGGCATGAAGGCCGACTGTCGCCGCTCGGGGCGGCGCGACTCATCGCCCAGGCGGCCGACGCCCTGGCCGCCGCGCATGCCCAGGGTCTGGTGCATCGCGACGTCAAGCCCGCCAACTTGCTGCTGGGACACGACGAGCTACTGCGTTTGGGCGACTTGGGCCTCGCCCGGCAAATCGTCGGCGAGCCGCTTCAGGCCACCTTCGAAGGGGCGGCCGTGGTCGGCACCACCGATTACCTGGCGCCCGAGCAAGCCATGCACGCCGGGCATGTTGACGATCGGGCCGATGTGTACGGCTTGGGCTGCACGCTGCATTATCTGTTGACGGGCCTGCCCCCGTTTGCCCAGGGCAACATGGCCCAGCGGTTGCTGGCTCATCAGATGGCCCCGCCGCCGCGACTGCGAGACGCGGTCCCTGAAGTCGCCGAGCCACTGGATCGGATGTTTCAATTGATGCTGGCCAAGAACCCCGAAGAGCGACCCACCAGCCAGACCGTGGCCGAGTGGTTCCATCATTGGGTGGCCAGCGAGAGCGGCGACTCGCCGTTTGACGGGCCGCCCAAGCTGCCGAACATCGCCGCACGACGGACCGGCCCCGTCGGCCAGGACTGCCTGGACACCCACTCTGGCGATCCCGAAGGCACGCGGTTTCCGCTTTAATCTGGCGAGCGTGTCTCAACCGAGTGAGCGGGCACCGTCAGGAAACCAACTACGATGTTCGTCAGCCTGTTGTGGATCGGCCTGGGCCTGGTGGGCCTGGTAATTGGCGGCGAATGCCTGGTGCGAGGAGCCTCGCGCTTGGCGGGCCTGGCGGGAATCTCGCCGTTGGTCGTGGGCCTAACGGTCGTGGCGTTCGGAACCAGTGCCCCCGAGTTCGCCGTGACGCTGGGCGCGGCGTGGGACGGTCGGGCCGATCTGGCCGTGGGCGGCGTGATCGGCAGTAACATCTTCAACATTCTCGCGATCCTGGGGCTGGCCGCGCTGGTGGCCCCGCTGGTTGTGAAAAGCCAACTCGTCCGCCGCGACGTGCCAGTGATGATCGCCGCGTCGCTGGCTCTGGGGCTGGTCGGTTGGGATGGCCGCATCGATCGATGGGAAGGGCTGGGCCTGTTTGCCGCGCTGCTGGTCTACCTGGCGTGGACCTTCCGCCAAAGCCGCTTCGAGTCGGCCGCCGTCCAGCAGGAGTTTGCCCAGGAGTTTGCCCCCACAGGGGCTCGGCGGTCGCTGGCCGCTTGGGGCAAACCGGTCGTCGCGATGCTGGTGGGCCTGGTGGTGTTGACCATCGGGGCACGCTGCATGGTCGACGGCGCCGTGTTGCTGGCCCGCGAGTTCGGCCTCAGCGAGCTACTGATCGGCCTGACCATCGTGGCCGCCGGCACGTCGCTACCGGAGTTGTCCACCTCGATCCTGGCCAGTTTGCGGGGGGAACGCGACATCGCCGTGGGCAACGTCGTGGGCAGCAATATCTTCAACATTTTGGGCGTCTTGGGGCTGGCCGCCGCGATCCTGCCCGACGGCGTGCCGTTTGCTGAAACGGCCTGGACCATCGATTTGCCCTTCATGATTGCCGTGGCCGTGGCCTGCCTGCCGATCTGCTTCACCGGTCATCGAATCGACCGCTGGGAAGGTGGCGTGTTCTTGGGCTATTACTTGGCCTACACCATCTTTCTGGTGCTGATGGCTAGCGCCCCGGAGCTTGGCCGCGGTTTCGCGGTCGTTCTACTGGGCTTTGTGCTGCCCCTGACGGTCCTGACGCTGGCGGTCAGTCTGCTGCGTGCCCTGAGACAGCCGCCGCGACCTCTCAAGGATTGACCGGCCGTGCGACCGACCGGCTGTACGATTGACCCGCTGGGGCGAATCCGCCAGCGGCATCCCACATTCACCGGCCTTCGGCGAATCCGCCTGGGGGACCGATTCGCCACCAACCGCCCGACATCGTGGGGCCGTATTGCTTGTGGCAGGATCGCGGCACCCCTAAACTCAGGGCGTTCCGCCTGGACGCCTGCTTCCCCCAACGCACGATGCTTCCGATGAACGACTCCAACGCCCGACTCACGGACGACCAATTCGAGGAGCAGCGGGCGGCGATCGCGGCCCTGGAGCAACGTGGTGACCTTACGCCCGAGCGTCGCGAGGCCGTCCAGCAAGGCGCGACCTACGCCTTGGATCATGTCGTGCCGATCCTGCGGGTCGAGATGCGGCCGACGAATGTCGATCCCAGCACCTGGACCGGCGTATTCAACATGAAGCGGGTGCTGAATGTCTTGCTCAACGACGAGGGCACCAAGATCACCGTCAAGGACGACTACGGCAAACCGCAAGGGGCGATGACCTTCCGATCGGTCTATCCCCAAGTGGAAGGCCCCTACGCCGATGGCTCGATCCAGGTCGAGTACCACGAGCAGGCGACCCTGGGCTTTCTGGGTGACGTGCTCTGGAGCCTGCGGTGGTTCTTCAATAAGGGCATCCTGGGCCTGCCGGTCCAGATGGTCCGCGCGGTCCTGCAAGCCTGCGGCGTGGCCTTTTTGCTGGAAGAGTACTACCGCAAATGGCTGGTCAGCCTGCTCGATCAACTCAACCAGCAGGGCGTCATTCCCGGTTATGTGAACCCCGAGACCCATCAGGACAACTGGGAACTCATCACCGAAACCGCCGGGCGAAACATCCGCGTCCGCCCCAAGATCAAGCCCGAAGGCCCGCGCCCCCGTTGAGAGGGGCTTCCCCGTCTCCCTAGACTATCCGGGGCCCTCCAAAGGCGAAGCCCCATCACGTGCCTGATTGGTAGGCGATCGGGCCTGGGTGGCTAGAATTGTCGCGGGGGGCAGGTGATCCACCTGCGATCTTTCCCCGTCGGAGTGCGAAGGGGGCGTCATCGGGCGTTCCTCGAATCTGGGCGGAACTCACTTGCGACTTCTGGGGGGCACGGTGATCAAAAGCGTCGAGCGTGTGATTCGGGAGATTCCCCAGCATTGGGTCGGGAACGGCTTTCCGGTGCGGAGCCTGTTCTCGTATCGGGGGGGCAACCCGTTCGACCCCTTCCTGCTGCTGGACTACGCGGGGCCCCACACGTTTGCCCCAGCGGAAGCCACCCGGGGCGTGGGCGAGCACCCGCACCGCGGCTTCGAGACGGTCACGATTGTCTATCAAGGCGAGATCTCCCACCGCGACTCCTCGGGCAGCGCCGGCACCATCGGGCCGGGCGATGTGCAGTGGATGACGGCGGCCTCGGGCGTGTTGCACGAGGAATTCCACAGCGAGCGATTCACCCGCGAGGGCGGCGTCCTGGAGATGGTGCAGCTTTGGGTCAATCTGCCAGCCCGGGCCAAGAGCGAGCCGCCGGGCTACCAGGACCTCCGCGATTCCCAATTTCCGCGGGTCGCCCTGGCCGACGGGGCCGGCGAAGTGCGGGTGATCGCCGGTCGGCTGGGCCAGACCGAAGGCCCGGCCCGGACCTTTACGCCGATGAACGTGTGGGACGTGCAATTGGCCGCGGGCCACAACGCCCGATTGGAACTGCCGGCGGGCCACACGGCGATTGTGGTCGTGCAACAGGGCGGGGTGCGGGTCAACGAGACGGCCCTGCAAGCGGTGGAGTTGGCCGAGTTGAGCCGCACCGGCAGCGAGCTGACCTTGGAAAGCACCGGCTCGCCGGCGCGGTTGCTGATTCTCACGGGCGAACCGATTGGCGAGCCCGTCGTGGGCCGCGGGCCGTTTGTGATGAACACCGCCGAGGAAATCCAGCAGGCCTTTGCCGACTTCCAGGCTGGTCGCA
>JBJHDE010000020.1:6052-19782 GCA_050486385.1 Planctomycetales bacterium
GGTGAGTGGGCCGCGTCAATCGAATAGGCGGTAGACCTTGCCCCTATTTGGGTTTGTTCCAAAAGCCCACTTGGCGGCCGTGCCGGTGCGAACCACAATGACTGGGCTCTCAATGCGGGCAGCCCCGGCCCGCCCTGAGGGCGATCCCCCCGACGCGCGATCAGGGACACCGCCGTTTGTCTGGTGGGATGTCTTGGGACACATCGGGGCGTTTCGTGCGGATGGTGGCAGACCTGGGTGGGACCGCGGACCCGGAACGAGGACCGCGGACGAGCGCGGCATGGCTTGCGCGACGGTCCCACGGGGTTGGCTGGTATCCTTTCTCGCCATCGTTCGGGGCCTGCGCATTTGATGGATGATCCATCGCTGTCCGACGTGTTGTGGTTGGTCGTCTGCGCGGGCTTCGTGTTCGTCATGCAGCCGGGCTTTTTGTGCCTGGAAAGCGGCCTGACACGGGCCAAAAACAGCATCAATGTGGCGGTGAAGAACCTCAGCGATCTGGGGGTCTCGGTGCTGTTGTTTTGGCTGTGGGGTTTTGGCTTGATGTTTGGTGCCTCGTGGGCCGGCTGGTTGGGCCACACGGGCTTTGCGCCCAGCCTGGGCCAGGCGGGGGCCTACGGAGCGGCGTTCTTTCTGTTTCAGGCCATGTTCTGCGGGACCGCCACGACCATCTTCTCCGGTGCCGTGGCCGAACGCATGCGGTTTTCAGGCTATTTGCTGATCGCCGCGGTGATCTCGGGCGTGATCTATCCGGTGTTTGGACATTGGGCCTGGCACAGCGACGGCTGGCTGCACGCGCTGGGATTCATCGACTTTGCCGGCAGCACCGTGGTGCATGCCGTGGGGGGCTTTGCCGCGTTGGCCTGTGTGCTGTTTATTGGGCCGCGGATCGGACGCTTTCCGCAGGATGGACCGCCCGGCGAGATTGTCGGCCATAATCAGCCGTTGGCGATACTTGGGGCGTTGCTGTTGTGGTTTGGCTGGTTCGGCTTCAACGGTGGCAGCACCCTGGGCATGGACGATCGCATTCCCGGAATTCTGGCCAACACCATGCTGGCCGGGATCGGCGGACTGATGACCGCCATGCTGGTGGGTTGGCGGATGATTGGGCGGCCGAGTGTCTCGCACCTGATCAACGGCGCGCTGGCCGGCCTGGTAGCGGTGACGGCATCCTGCCATGTGGTCAGTTCCAGCGGGGCCCTGGCCGTGGGGGCGGTGGGCGGAGTGGTCATGTTGGCCGCCGAACGCGCGCTCGTCCGCTGGCGAATCGACGATGTGGTCGGGGCCGTCCCGGTCCACGCCGCCGCCGGAATCTGGGGAACCCTGGCGGTTCCGGTCGTCGGCGATCCGCAATTGTTGAATACCAGCCTCGCCACCGACCGACAACTCTTGGTGCAGCTTGCGGGCGTCGGCGTGGCTGGGTTGTGGTCGTTCGGCATGACCTACCTGGCCTTGTGGGGACTCAGCCGGTGCGTGCAATTGCGGGTCTCCCCCGAAGTGGAACATTTGGGGTTGAACATCGCCGAGCATGGGGCTACCACCGAATTGGTTGACCTGTTCCACGCAATGGATTGCCAGGCAACCAGCGGAAACCTCAGTCTGCGTGTGCCGGTTGAGCCGTTCACCGAGGTCGGTCAAATCGCCCACCGCTACAATCGTGTCATGGATGCACTTGAAATCGCCACCGGGCAACTCCGGATGTCATTCGCCAGGATGCGCGACGACCTGGAGGCCGCCTCGTTGATTCAGCGGAACCTGTTGCCGCGTGCCGACCTGCACGTGCCGGGGATCAATTTCGCCTGGCACTACCAACCCTGCGACGAGCTGGCCGGCGACATCCTGAACATCGTGCCGCTGGACGAGCGCCATGTGGGCCTGTACGTGGCCGATGTCAGCGGCAAAGGCGTCGCCGCGGCCCTGTTGAGCATGGCCGTCAGTCGGGTGCTGGTGCCCCAGGCGGGGCCCGATTCGTTGCTGGTGCGGTCCGACGGTCGCGGGGGCGTATCAATCGTGCCGCCCGCCGAAGTGGCCAGCGAGCTGAATCGCCGCTTCCCGATGGAGGCGTTTGGCGATCGCTACTTCACCATGACCTACGGTGTGCTGGACCTCGAGACGCGGCGATTCCAGTTCATCTCGGCTGGGCATCCGCCCATAATTCGCATGTCGCACGGCGGACGCACCGAACTGTGCGAAGCCGACGGCCTGCCGATTGGCTGGATGCCGCGGGTCGAGTTCGAGCAACGGACCATTCAACTTGCTCCCGGGGAACGCCTGCTGCTGGTCTCGGACGGAATCCCCGAGGCCATGAATCCCAACCGCGAGCCCTTCGGCGACGACCGGGTCATTGAGACCGCCCTGAGCTTCTGCTCGCGGACCATCGACGAGTTGGTGCAGGGCTTGATGCAGGCGGTCGATCTGTGGAGCGGCAAAGCCGGCCAACGCGACGACATCTCGGTGGTCTCGGTGGAAGTGGCTCACGATTCGTGAGACGCTTGGGTGCCCGTGCAGCAGCAACTAGTGTGCCAGGGTTTGCTCGCAAGCCGTGTGGTAAATCGACGACCCTTGAAATGCCGATTTGAAAGCCAAACTGCCTCCCAGGGTTGCACCCTGGGCTGCCCTAAGGCCGCCCCTTCGGGGCTTCTACAAGGCGCATGGGCGCCCGTGCTTCTTCAATCTGTGTGGCACTGCTTGCTGGTAAGCCGTGTGGTGTTGCCTGTCAACCTGCCTCCCAGGGTTTCACCCTGGGCTGACTTGAGGCCGCCCCTTTGGGGCTTCTTCAAGGCGCACGGGTGCCCGTGCTTCTTCAATCTGTGTGGCTTGGGGCTTGCCGCCCACGGTGCCAGGCTTGACAATCGCCCCAGCAGTGGAGTGGTGTCAACGAGACGGGCAACCGGCGAGGTGCGCGATGCGATGCGGGATGATCCTGGCCTTTCTGGCGGCGATGCTGGTCGGCCCCACGCCGCTGCAGGCCGAGGGCAAACCGAATGTGCTGTTCATTGCCGTCGATGATTTGAACGACTGGATCGGCTGCCTGGGCAATCATCCCGGCATTCAAACGCCGCACCTCGACCGGCTGGCCGCCCGGGGCGTGTTGTTTGCCAACGCCCATGCCGCGGCGCCGGCCTGCAATCCGTCGCGAGTGGCGTTGCTCACCGGTCGGCGTCCCAACTCGACGGGCATTTACCTCAACCCGCAGCCCTGGCGGAGCCATTTGCCCGATGTGGTGACCCTGCCTCAACATTATATGGCCCACGGCTATAAGGCGTTGGGTTGCGGCAAGATCTTCCATGGCCGCTACACCGAGCCCGAAAGCTGGCACGCCTATCTGCCCCAGGGCCGCGATCCCCGACCCAGCCGCGAAGTGCTGGACGATCCGCGCAGCCGGGCGGGCGGCATCATCTGGGGGCGGCTCGATGTGCCCGACAGCGAGATGAACGACTACAAGATGGCAAGCTGGACCATCGAGCAGCTTGGTCGGCAGCACGATCAGCCCTTCTTTCTGGCGTGTGGCATCTATCGCCCGCACATGCCCTGGCAGGTGCCCCAGGAGTATTACGACCTGTATCCCCTGGACGAAGTGCAACTGCCCAAGATCCTGGAGAACGACCTGGACGACGTGCCGCCGGCCGGTGTGGCGATGGCCCGTCCCCGGGGCGATCATCGCACGATGCGGCAAACCGGCAACTGGAAGCATGCCGTGCAGGCCTATCTGGCGAGCGTGACCTTTGCCGATCGCCAGATAGGACGCGTGCTCGACGCCCTGGAGGCCAGCCCCTACGCCGAGAATACGATCATCGTGCTGTGGGGCGACCACGGTTGGCACTTGGGCGAGAAACAGCACTGGCGGAAGTTTGCCCTTTGGGAACGCGCGACCAAGACGCCGCTGATGATTGTCGCCCCCAGTGTCACCCAGCCCGGCGGCGTGGTCCGACAACCGGTCGACCTGGTCAGCCTGTATCCCACGCTGTGCGACCTGTGCGATTTGCCGCGGGGCGAGCACCTGGACGGCCCCTCGCTACGGCCCCTGCTCGAAGATCCCAAGGCCGAGTGGCCCCACGTGGCAATCATGACCCACGGGCGGAACAACCACGCCATCCGCGACGCCCGCTGGCGATACATCCGCTATGCCAACGGTGATGAAGAACTGTACGACATGCAGGAGGATCCGCACGAGTGGACCAACCTGGCCAACGACGAGCAGCACGCCGAACACAAGCGGCGACTGGCCGGGCATCTGCCCCAAGTGAACGCCCCCAACGCGCCCCGCGACAACTAGCACGCTCCCTTGGGTTGCCAATCGAGAACCGCTCCGCCCATGCCCCCGACCGTCGAAATCCTGGCCTATGAGGACACCCCGCTGGGCCCGTTGTGCCTCAGGCGGCGCACGACGCTTTCCGAGCCCCGGCAGCTTGTGACCGAGATCACCTTGAATCACGAGTTCCTGATGAGCAGCCTGCATACCGACAGCGAGCAGGCCCTGGCTCGCCTGGCGCTCGAACAGTTGACCGGCACGGACTGGCGGGTGTTGATCGGCGGGCTGGGGCTGGGTTACACGGCCCAGGCCGCTTTGGCCTGGCCTCAAGTGGCCGAGGTCGAGGTCGTCGAGTTGCTGCCCCAAGTCGTCGACTGGCTGGATCAGGGATTGATCCCGCTGGCCGAATCGCTGACCGCCGACGCCCGACTGCGGGTCTCGCCGGGCGACATCTATCAGCGACTGCTGGCCGAGGCCGAGGGCGAACGGTTTGATGCGATTCTGATCGATGTCGATCACTCGCCCGAGGATCAACTGGGAGCCGAGGCCCATCCCTTCTATTCGGTCGATGGGCTGGGGCGGGCCGCGGGGCACTTGGACACCGGCGGAGTGCTGGCGCTGTGGTCCTACGCCGAGTCGAGCCCGCTGCTGGAGGCGATGGTGCAACAGCCGGCTCTGAGCCAGGTGACGGTTCGGCCGATCCGCGCGTTCAACCAGCATCTCGGCGAAGAGTTTACCGACTGGCTTTACCTGGCCCAACGCAGCCCGTGAGAATTTGTACTCACGGGTTGACGGTCACACCGCCCCGAATTTCCGACAACTTGTGAACCAAACTTCCGCGAGGAGTTCAACTCACGGGTTTTCGGTCACACGGCGGACGGTCAGGTAGTAGGCCCCGCGGGAGTTGCCGGCGGCATCAATGAACCAGGTTTGCAGCTTGGTGGGGCCCGCCGGCAGATCCACCGAGAAGGCCACCGCCGCGTCGTCGTCAGCCACCGCGGCGTCCCAGCTTTGCTCGCCCACTTGCAGCCGCGCCTGCTCGGCGCGGGGGCCGGGACCTTCGTGAATGGGCCGGTCGGCCTCGGGCGGCCAACGTCGCAGTTCCAACACGTAGCGGCCGGCCTCGTGAACTGTCACGGCCCAGGCTCCATTGCCGGAGAGCCCATTGCGGATGTGGCTCTGGTTCCAGGGGATGCCCTGGGTCCGCTCGCCGAGCCAATCGTGGGCCGTCAAGGTGGCCGGATTGGCGGCCTCGTGGCCGAGGACGATCCGCGCCACGCGGTCGGCCGAGGTCGCATGCACGTCGTCCCACCAGCGGTCGTAAGCCGCACGCAGCCGCTCGACCACATCGGTGTGCTGATCGGCCACGTTGGTCTGTTGGCCCGGATCGGCACGCATGTCGTACAGCTCGTCGCGATTGACCAGCCGCCAGCGATCGGTCATCACCGCCGCCTGCCGCCACTTCTGAGGAATGGGAACCCGTTGCGATTCGACCACCAGCGTCCGCTCGGGCCAGTCCTCGGCCGTGCCCCGCAACAACGCAAGCAGGCTGGTTCCGTCCCAGGACACGTCGTCCGGCCTGGCCACGCCGGCGAGTTCGGCCAGGGTCGGCAGCAGGTCGATGTGGGCGGTCAGCGGGGTGATGTCCCGTCCGCCCTCGAACCCACCGGCCGGCCAACGCAGACCGCACGGCACGCGATGGCCGCCGTCGGAGTGGCTGCCCTTTTTGCCCCGCATGCCGGCATTGAAGCCGCGTCGTCCGTCGATTCCGGCGGCCGTGCCGTTGTCGGTCGTAAAGATCAGCAGGGTGTCCTGGGTCAGGTCCCAGGCCTCCAGCCGCTCGACCAACCGGCCCATGTTCTCGTCGATGTTGGCAATCATCCCCAGAAACTCGGCGTTGGGCACATCGGGGTGATCGCGGTAGGGGGCGGCGTACTTGTCGGCCACCAGAAACGGGCTGTGTGGGGCGTTGGTCACCAGATAGCAAAAGAACGGCTCGTCGCGATGCTTCTCGATGAACGCCAGGGCGGCGTCGAACCACACGTCGGTGCAGTAGCCCTCGACCGCCTCGGGCTTGCCGTCGCGGAAGTAGGTGTCGTCAAAGTAGTCGTTACCCCAGAAGTCCGGTGTGTGCCCCACGCCCCCGCCGCCGTGGTAAAACGCCTGCTGAAAGCCCTGGTCCTGGGGCCGCATGGGGTAGTTGTCGCCCAGGTGCCATTTGCCAAACATCCCCGTGGCGTAGCCGGCCTGGGACAACACCTCGGCCACGGTCAACTCGTCGGACTCCAGCAGCGAGCGGCCCATGATGGTGTGCCACACCCCCACCCGACCCGAGTAACGCCCCGTCATCAAGGCCGCCCGGGTGGGCGAGCACGTCGGATCGACATGGAAGTTGGTCAGCCGCAGGCTTTCGCCATGCAGCTTGTCAAGATGGGGGGTCTTGAGTACGGGATGGCCGTGGCAACTCAGGTCGCCGTAGCCCTGGTCGTCGGTCATCACCACAATGATGCTGGGCCGTTTGGGGGTCTCGGCCCAGCCCGTCGACGGGACGATCGCCGGCCCGCCGGCCAGGACGAGGGCGGTCCCTATGACTTGTTGGAACAACAATCGGACGACGGCTTTCATGGCAGGGGTCCCTGGACGGATGGTGGCGGGCTGGTGTGGAGTATCGCCCGACGGGCCTGCTGGGTCAAATCCGCGGGGAACACCCCTTCCGCGAATGGGCGGAATTGGGCATACTGCTGGCTTTTCCTCCCCGCTCCCTCTTCGACGGATGTGACGCGTGTCCACGGAAACCAGCCGCATGTTTCGCAACCTCAGCCCCCGCGCGCTGGGGTTCAGCGGTTCCATCCAAGCCGAAATGATTGAGTTGGCGCGGACCTACGGGTTTGCGGGCATCGACATCGACATTGTGGATTTTGGTCAGCAGGTGGCGGACTTCGGCATCGAAGACGCCCGGCGGCTGATTGACGCGGCGGAATTGCGGATCGGCAATTTTCCGCTGCCGGTGCGGATGTACGATGACGAAGAGTACTACACCAAGGACGTCAATCGGCTGGGCAGCCTGTGCGAATTGGCCCAGGCGCTCGACTGCCCGCGGACGATTCTCACGATTCAGCCGTTTTCCAACGAGCTGCCCTTCCACCAGAACTTCGAGCACCATACCGAGCGGTTGGGCAAGATCGGCGAGATCCTGGCCGCCCATGGCGTGTCGTTGGCCCTGGAGTTCTCGGCTTCGGCCAGCCTGCGGGAAGGCAAACAGTTTGAGTTTATCAAGGACCTGTCGGGCCTGATGCAGTTGGTCGAGGCGATCAACAAGAAGAACGTGGGCCTGCTGGTCAGTTCGTTCCAGCTTTACGCCACCGGGCTGAATCCCGCCGAGGCCGTCGACGGGCTCCCGCCCGAGCGGATCATCTCGGTCCACCTGGCCGATGCCCCGGCCGATGTGCCGGTCGCGGATCTGACCGACGCCCACCGCAAGCTGCCGGGCGAGACCAACGTGGTGGACCATTTGAGCCTGCTCAAGGCCCTCAAGGCCAAGAACTACGGCGGCCCGGTGACCCCGGCTCCGCTGCGGGGCCGGCTCAAGGGCATGGGGCGGCAACGGGCCGTGCTGGACTGTGGCAATCTGCTGACCGAGCTGTTCGCCGAGGCCGAAGTCATGCCGCGGCCACAGCCGGTGATCGCCCCGCCGGAATCGGCCCCCTCGCCCAGTAGCTGAGCCGATCGCTCGCGGGCGGATGACCGCTCGACACCAGCGACAGCCACTTGCAGAAAACACGACACCCCCGCGACCACGTCGGCCGCGGGGGTGTTGGCATGTTGGGGGCGAGCGTTTGACTCCCAGCAGCGAGTCGTTCAGCAGCGAGTCGCTCAGCCGCGGAGTTCTTCTTCCAGGCCGTCCAGGAACCGCCGCGACTCCATGTACACGCTGGATGGGTAGTCGCGGATGCGGGCCAGTAGCTTCTGGCGGAGGGCTTCGATCGCGGCGTTGACCGTGTGGCGGTCGGCGCTGGTCACGGCTCCCTGAGCTTCGGCCATGCGCCCAAAAACTGCATCGACGGTCGCCCGATCGTCGGCGAACTCATCCTCTCTGAGGATCGTAGGCCAAGCAAGCTGACCGGTGACCGAGTCGAAATCGCTGCTGCTCAGCCGATGGGGCTGCCAGGTGGCAACCACCCGAGCGATGTCCGAGGCGCTCGGCGTCCGCCGCTGGCTGTCGCGGTACTCCTGGTTCATCCGCCGCATCTCGAAGTAGGCTTCGGTGGAGCGGAGGTTGTTCTCGATGGCGGTGCTCCGGGCGGCTTCCAGCTCGCCGGCCGCCTGGGCGGTATTCAGGTTGTACATGCCCAGCGACCGCACGACGTCGGCCATGCCGCGGGCGTATCCTTCGGCGGGGGTCGAGGCGCGGAAGTCGCCCCATCCCCAGAAGGGTTGTGCGCGGGCTTCCGTTCCCATCACAAGCACAACCGTCCCAGCCAGTAGTGCAGCTCGAAACATCGGTAAAAGTTCTCGGTGATAGGCGTGCAGCGATTGACTCCGTCATAGTAACCTGTCCAATCGAGGCTGCAAGCATTCTTCCCCCGATCTCCGTGGAGTCGCGTCGATGTCCCTCCACCAGTGTTGCGGATTGTTTCTGTTAGTCCTGTTATCGGCCGGACTGGTGAGTCCGACCGAGGGCTCGGCGTTCCAGGCCGATCCGGTGGCAACCGTAGCCGAACGCCTGGGGTCCGACGACCCAGCCACGCGATTGGCCGCTATCGAACAATTGCGGGCCCTGGCCGCTAAGTATGGTGATCAAGCCGCCCAGGCGCTGGCCAAAGCCGCCGGCGACGACAAAGCCGATGTGGCCAGTGCCGCGCTGGCGGCCCTGGGCTCGTTGGGCTCGCAGGGCGCTCCGGCCGTGGAGACCCTGGCCGAGTTGTTGGCCAGAGACGATGCCAACTTGCAGATCCAGGTGTTGGATTGCCTGGGGCGGATCGGACCGGCGGCCTCGGCCGCGGTGCCGGCCATCAAGGACCGCCTGGGCGACGATAGTCCCGAGGTCCTGGCGCATGCCGTCTGGGCCCTGGCCGTGGTCCAGAGCCGCGTCTCGCCGGAATTGCAAGACGCTTTGCCCAAGCTGATGGCCGCCCTGCAGAGCGACTCCCCGCAGGTCCGCAATGCTGGCGTGCGAGCCCTGGCCGTGGTGGGCCGGCCCAGTACGTCAATCGTTCGCCGGCTGTTGACCAGCGACAACCCGACCCTGGTGCGGGCCGGACTGGACATCGCCACCGAACTGGGACCCCAAGCCGACGAGGCCGTCGACGAGCTTCGCCGCATCGTGGCCGATCGGCAGGCGGACGTGGAGGTCGTCGCCGGCGCCGCATCGGCCCTCGGCGCCATCGGACCGGCAGCCAGCGCAGCCATCGAGCCCCTGGCCGCCCGACTGACCAGCGATGACTCGGCGGTGCGGGCCTACGCGGCCAGCGCCCTGGGCAAGATTGCCAGCGATTCGGCCCTGGCCGAGCGGGCCCTGTTGGCCCGGGCCGACGATCCCGATCCCATCGTCCGTCGCGAGGTCCTCTCGGCCCTGAGCCGTGTGGTGACCCAGGCCAATCGCGAGCGGGTGTCAGCCGTGCTGTTGGCCGTACTGGCCGATGAGCAGCCGGCGATCCAATTGGCCGCCCTCGACGGCTTGAGCCGCTTGGGGCTACCCAACGCCGAGGCCCTGGCCCGCCTGTTGGCCAATCCTCAATCGGCTCACATGGCCGCCATCCTGTTGGGCGAACTGGGCGAAGAGGCCGCCGAGGCCGTGAATCCCTTGCGTCGGGTGCTGACCGGCGACCTGACGCCCGAAGTCAAAATGCAAGTGCTGTTGGCCTTGGGTGGCATTGGCCCGAAGGCCGCTGCCGCGGTGCCCGATATTCAAGCGGCACTGGAGCACGGGTCGCCGGCTGTGCGATATGCCGCCGCCTATGCCCTGGGGGCGATTGGTCCGGCGGCCAGCGGCAGTGCCGAGGCCCTGACCAAACTGAGCCAGGGCGACGAGGCCTACGAGCGGCTGGTGGCCGTGTGGGCCCTGGCCCAGATTGCCCCGGATGACCGCACCAGGGTGAATCAGGCCCTGGAGGCCCTGACCGCGGCCCTGGTCGGCGAGGATCCCCAGCTTCGTATGTTGGCCGCCCAAGGGCTGGTGGAACTTGAAGTCCCGCCGCGGGCCAAACTGGCCGCCCTGCAAAAGGCCATTGCCGGGGCCGAAGGACTGCAAGTGCGTCGGGCGATGCAGGTCATGGGCGAACTCGTCCAGCCGGCTGTTCCCTTGCTGATTGAACAGCTTGAGAATCCCGAAACCGCCAGCGTGGCCGCCTTGGCCCTGGGGCAAGCTGGTCCCGAGGCCGCCGCCGCCGTGCCGGGTCTGGTCAAGATGCTTTCGCGTGCCGACCGCGACGCCCGCTTCGCCGCCCTGGTTGCTTTGGGTCAGATCGGTCCGAAGTCCGCCGCCGCGGTGCCCGCGGTGCAAACGGTGCTGGAATCCGACGAGGCCGACACCGAACTTCGGATGGTCGCCGCCTGGACCCTGGGCAGCATCGGTCTGGCGGCCAAGCCGGCCGCCACCGCGCTCAAGCAATTGGTTCAGGGCGACGACGCGCAGCTCCGCGATATGGCCGCCTGGGCCCTGGTGCATATCCGCCCCGAAGGCGAGAACCTGGCCGCCTATCTGCCGCTGCTGGTGGAAGGCACCCGCGATCAACGCCCCTTGGTGCGTCGGCAAATGGCCCTGGCCCTGGGCGAACTCGGACTGACGGACCCCTCGGCCATCGACGCCCTGAACCGCCTGATGCAGGATCACGTGCCCGAGGTCTCGGCCGCGGCCACCATGGCCCTGGAGCAGATTAAGGAACGCGGCAACTGATCCGCTTCGCCGGCTGAGTGTTGCTCCTCACGGTTTTCTCAGGGGCCGTCCTTCGATCGCGAGGGACGGCCCCTGTCTATGGAACGCCCACATCACCGTGCGAAGGCCGGCCCCAGGCGATGGATGGTGTTGAACACATCCACCGGCAACGCTTGGCCATCACCGGTCGACAGCCCGGCTTGAATCCGCATCTGCATGACCGGTTGCAGGTTCTCAATCTCCAAAAAGACCTGCCGGCCGTCCTCCGAGACATGCGCCGCGGTGACCGGAATGCGGTCTTGGCCGACTTCGTCGGGATTCGAGATCTTGTAGTCCTCCGAGCCGTAGTGCCGGGTCCAGCGATACTGCCACTGCTCAATCTGGTAGCGGCTGGGATCGCTGGCCTGGTCCCGGTCGACGGGTTGGCCAAACTCCAGCCGCAGCCCATTGGCATGCACATGCAGACCCACCGGCCCAGCCACACCGCGGCCGGTCCAACGCACCCGTTGCAAGCAGCCATCGCGAACGGCCGCCGTTTGCCAGCCGTCCAGCCCGCACACGTACAAGTGGCCATCGTGGGGCGCAAAACGGCCGCGGCAGACGCCCGACAAAAACCGTGGCAGCGGCAGGGCCACCGCCCCGCCCTGCCAAACGCCGTCGACCTGCTCTTGCAGTACGAGATTCACGGTGCAATGCCCAAACGACAGGTGCAGCATCGCGCCGCTCAAGGGGCCCCACTGTCCCTCGGGCACCCACACCTGGCCACCGGCCGAGTTGTCCACGCTCCGCGGCAGCCAACACAGGGGCTCATCGTAGGTTTCGGGCGGCGTCTCGCGGTGGTGGCAATTCATAAAACCGCAGAACTTGCCGGGCCAGATGCGATCGATCCGCGTAGCGGGAATCCAGTTGCCTTCGTTGTCGGCGGCGGTCAGGGTTCCATCGGGGCCCAGGCCCAGCCCATTGGGATGCCGAAAGCCCGTGGCGATGGGTTCGATCGTCCGCCCGTCGGCCGAGACCTTGAGCAAGGTTCCGCCGTGCGGGGTCGAGGCCGCGCCGCTTTTGAGGAAGTAGAAGTTGCCCGCCGCGTCGGTCTCTAAGCAGGCGGCGTAGGCATGCGGCTGGCCCAGCACACGCAGGCCGTCGTTGAAGTTCTCGTACCAGTCGGCCTCGCCATTGCCCGAGCGGTCCTCCAGCCGAGTGATCTGATCGCGGCCCAGTACATAAATTTGCTCGTCGCGGACCCGCAGCCCCAACGGCTGATACAGCCCGGTGGCAAACCGCTGCCACTCGACCCGCCGCAGCGTGTCGTCCAGTCCCGTGACCTTCCACACATCGCCGTGGGCGGTGGCCACATAACACGTGCCATCCGCCGTGAAGTCCAAACCGCTGGTGAAAAGCAGCGCGTTGAACGGGTTCTCAAATGGCAGGTTGATGGTATCCAAGGCCAAGGGGCCGTCGTCGGTGCCGCGCTGGCCCTGGGTGACCAACGGCTCGCCCCACCGCAAGGCGTGCCCCCGCCGCTTGTCGGCAATCTCGGGCACGCCGTGTTCAGGAAAGAACCCGCGGGCGGCGGCCCAGGCGTCTTCTGGTCCGTGCCAGAACAACAGCTCAAACGTCTTGGGCTCCTGGGCCGCGGGCAGCCGCACATGCCAGGTGTGGTCGCGTCGCACAATCTCGGGCAGGTCGCCCAGGCTGGCGACGGCCGTGATGCGTTGGGTCTGGCGATTGCGATGGAAATGCAGTCGCGTTTGTTGAAACTCGGACACGCCGTACTCGCCACCCTCGGGCAGTTGGGCCAGGGGGGCTTCCAGCCCGGCGGTACCCGGTCCCACCCGCCATTGTTGGCGGAACCACCGCCCGTGGTCGTCGGTGGTGGTGGCCTCCAGGCTTTGTACGATCCGCCGCCCGGCGACCCGCAGATGCAGGCTCGGCGGATCGCTCATCCGCAGGCCCAGGTAGCGCAGTTCCCGCGGTTCCGCGGGCCGCCGATCCGACCCCGTATCGACTTGCCACTGGGCGGTGTGGGGGATGCCGAAGGCGGCTTCGCCGGCCAGGGTGGGAAACTCAAGCAGCCCGTACCGGCGGGGTTTGAAATCCAGAAAGCCGCCGGTCCAGTGCGTCACCGTCAGCAGGCGTTCTTTATCGAACAGGGCCCCGGCCTGGTCGTCCAGGCGAAAGGCCATGGCCTTGGGAATCATCGTGTCCCGCGGATCGCGGATGCTGCTGGTGAGCACCGGACCGTAATCCATCCGTTGGACCCGCGGGTCGTTCCAGTGGCTGTCGTTCTCGCGTTCATATGGCAGGGCCTTGCCGCCGCGGCGAGGACGCGGGGTCCACTGCTCATCAAAGGTCATGCGTTTGTGAACACCCCCGGGCGGAATCTCCAGGCCGGCGGTCCAGGCAATCGCATTCAGGATCGCTGTTTGAAACTGGACCTGGTCAAAATTCTTCAGAAAGTGCCCGCCGGTAAAGCCGAAGCCGCGGCCGCCCTGGGGCCGTTGCCGGGCCCAGCCGATGGTCTGCGGGGTCTCGACGCCGTCGATCTGGGCCGTCAGCACCGGCAGCCACGCCGGGTCGTCGGGCTGAAAGCGGATGGAGTAGTAC